>CAMWVA010000011.1 GCA_947177575.1 uncultured Porphyromonadaceae bacterium
CTGAAACCTTAATCTTAATATAATACTATGAAAAACACTCTGCAAAGATAGCCTAATTTTTTCAGTCTATCAACATTCCAATCTATCCAATTTATATTTTTAAATATTTTTAACACCTAAATACTTCTGTTTTCAGTCTCCTCAAAGATTTTTCTACTACGGATTAGAGCTATTTTAGTTAATTTTGCGCTGTATCATAACCCAAGCCCTATTATCTACTATGGAGCGTCTGTACCATTATCTTTGGAAATACCGTATGTTTGGTAGTCGTCTGCGTCTTCCCGACGGACGACGTGTTGAAGTCATTGACCCGGGAATACCGAACAACGGTGCCGGTCCTGACTTTTTTAATTCAAAGATACACATCGTAGGCGCTGAGGAATGGGCAGGGAATGTTGAGATTCATATCAAAGCGTCCGACTGGTTCCGTCATGGCCATGATAAAGATATGGCTTACGACTCAATAATACTTCATGTGGTAGCCTCAGCTGACTGTAAGGTGACACGACGTGACGGATCTGTTATTCCACAGGTGGAAGTAATCTTACCTCCGGACCTTTATTCGACCTATTCACGTCTACATACCGAACTTGAAGCTGTAAGGTGTGAACAAAGTCTGCATACACTGCCATCTTTAACTATAACTGACTGGCTTGAATCACTTGTTATCGAACGTGTACAGGCACGTGCTTCAAACGTAATGCGGATATTTGCTCTTACCGGTAACGACTGGCAACAAACATGTTTCGTCCTTCTGGCACGCGCAATGGGCTTCGGACTTAACGGCGATCCTTTCGAACTTATGGCCTTATCACTACCGCTACGTTTCATGGCACGCCATAGTGACAATCCAATGCAACTCGAAGCTTTACTGTTCGGACAGGCAGGTATGCTCGATACCTCAAAGCATATACTGGATGAACGCTACCAGTTGTTGTGTCGAGAGTATTACTTTTTAGCACGTAAATACGGCTTGAAACCTATCCGTAGTGATATGTGGAAGTACGCTCGCACACGTCCTCAGAATATGCCGCATCGTCGGCTCGCTATGCTTGCACGTGCCTGCGAGGGAGGCTTTTCTATGCTGCGCAAATTACTCGACTGTAAAGGAGAGCCCGAACTTCTTATACCGTTATTCGATTGGACACTTGAAGGTTATTGGGCCACACATTACTCTTTCGATACCGAAGAGGCCGATGTATCTGTACGATTATCAAAAACTTCTATATATCTGTTAATGATTAATGCCGTAGTACCGCTTTATTATGCTTACGGTATGCACATAGGAAATCCCGATATGGCGGAGTTGGCCATAAATCTGCTTGAGGCGCTACCTCCTGAACAGAATACTATTATACGTCGGTGGCAGGCTGCAGGTATACCTGTAAAATCAGCTGCTACTTCACAGGCGCTCCTACAACTTCGACGAGAATACTGTGATCGTAGAGACTGTATGCGCTGTCGTTTCAGCCATCATTTACTCCGTTCAATAATAACCAAAAGCGATAAGGCTTCAATATACTCCTAATCTCTATGTTAGAAAAAATTCAAGGTATTGTTGTAGACATACGCCGTCATAATGACCGTCATAATGTAGTAACTCTCTTCACCAGACAACATGGAAGAATTGCTTTTCTCTCCACTGCAGGCTCAACCCCGGCAGCACGACTTAAACAAGCAAGACTATATCCTTTAGCCATAATCGAAACAGAAGTCAATTTCAAAAAAAATCGTGAATTACAGCAACTAAGGTCATTTCAACCAATACTCGTAGCCGACTCACTAAGGTTCAATCCTGTGAAAGCGACCGTAGTAATGTTTGTCAGCGAATTTCTAAATCATCTGTTACGTACCTCTCCTCCTGACCCTGCTATGTGGGATTATGTAGCTAATGCTATAAGCGTCTTTAATGCCTCTGAACGTGGAATAGGTAATTTTCACCTTACCTTACTCGTGACCCTTCTACCCTTCATGGGCATACAACCGGATCTTAACCAAGGTGAATCATCTGGATGGTTTGATATGCAAGGCGGAGTATTTACTGACTCACGCCCTCTGCACAACAACTTTATTCCACCTGAAGAGAGCATCTTCATACCGCTTATAAGCCGTATGAATTTCGCCAACTATACACATTTTCGCTTCAACGGAGCTCAACGACGTATGCTTCTAAGACGACTACTTGACTATTATGCTCTGCATCTGCCAGGCATGAACAGTCTTAAATCACCTGATGTACTCGCAGATATATTTAGCTAAAGAGCAAATAAGAGAAATAAAGACACTTCAGAAGGGAAAAATACAAATTAGAAATTTGTTGCTTTATAAACTCTAAATAACCCTCGATATTAAAATCTTTGTCTTTAATTAGGGAATTAAAGACAAAGATGGTTTACATTTGTCTGCCATAAGCAGCTCTATACACTATTTTACAAATATTTAATAAGCGTTAAAGTACACTAACACAGTTAATTTTTTTGCTGAAAAATTTTTTCCAGCCGATTTTATGTATTAATTTTGCACTGTGTTTTTCATGGTATTAGATTTAAGGTTAGAGGATTAGTTGTCGCGAGACACCTAATCTTTTTTATTTATCCCGTCACTACTTTTAATTATGTGCTGACGGGATTTTTTTGTGCGTCCTCCGGTAAGCAAAGATGTCACCGAAGGCAAACATTTAAGACAGATTGTATAAAGCAAAAGACTTATCCCAAGTAATAATATAAAGTCAGTAAAATAAACAGTAATTATACCTATATTACTATCTGTATTAATATGTCCGAGCAGAAACCTCATTACTGCCGAGCTGTACAATCCATGACAGGCGTAGACAAAGAATGCACTGTTTTCAAGCCATACATTCAGCTGGCCGCCCTGTTCCACATAATGTAATGCCACCGCTGTCATAGCCATAACTCCACTAAATTGACATAAAAAACCAAGTCCCCTGGCCCACCATTCAATATCAGAACTATATAATAGCAAAAACGAAAGTATAAGCCATATACATGTCAGTAACCAAGCATACCGTCCAAGAGGACTAATATCAATCCTTGTGATAGCTATAAAAGCTCCGACATAAAAATAATACCATCCGTCAATATACATCATACCGCTACCCCACACCATCATCATCACAGTAGAAATGACAAATATCCACATTCTTCCAAGAGTCATATACCATATCACTGGGGCAAGAAAAATTGCGACTACAATAAGGTCACGTACAAACCACAGTACAAAATCGTATGGATAGGAAGTATGAGGAAGAGCCCAGAAGCCAGCTAAAACAGTCAATGGAGATATAGAGAAATCTGTATATTGTCCAAACCCGGCAGACTCACCTAAATACCTTTTAAATAGAAAAGCACATAATCCAAGTAAATTCCATAGAAGATACGGTATCACCAGACTAACCGCACGACGTCGTGTCTTACTCCACCATAGACGCGGTGTCAGATAATCAATACCCCGGAAATACAGATAACCGGCGAGAATGAAGAATAAAGGGACACACGACCGTGCCATCACACCGCTTAACAGTCCTATAACTTTATAAGACCATATATCAAACCCTCGCCCGGTACCGTCGGCACCAAGCGAGGGTAAAAGATTACAATGTATAAGTATCACGCCTATGATAAGAGGAAAACGCAATGCTGATATAGCACGGCCCACTATGTCTTGACGTGATAAAACCTCAGTCATCGAAGCACCAGCATGGCGTCACCATAGGCGCCGAAATTATAACGTTCCTTCACAGCCACGTCGTATGCCTCCATGATAAGTTTATAACCACCGAAGGCAGCTACCATCATAAGCATAGTGCTGAGAGGCATGTGAAAATTAGATATAAGAGAATTACATACTGTAAAGTCGTAGGGAGGAAAGATAAACTTGTTGGTCCAGCCGGAATAAGTCATAAGATGACCGTTCATACACACTGAGCTGGCCACAGCCCTCAGAACAGATGTACCGACAGCACATACGCTTGAATTACGATCTTTGGCAGCATTAACCATATCCACAAGGTCGCTGTCAACTATCATCTCTTCACTATCCATACGATGCTTGGTAAGATCCTCCACATCAATATCCTTAAAATTGCCTCTTCCACTGTGTAGAGTCAGGAATCCACGCTCCACACCTTTGATTTCAAGACGCTTCAGAAGTTCGCGACTGAAATGCATTCCGGCAGCCGGCGCCATAACAGCACCTTCTTTACTGGCAAAAATACACTGATAACGTTCAGCATCTTCAGGCTCAGCCGGTCGGGTAATATAATCAGGCAGCGGTGTCTCGCCCATAGCATACAGAGCTGCTTTGAATTCATCATGCGGACCATCATATAGGAAGCGGAGTGTACGACCACGCGAAGTAGTGTTGTCTATAACCTCGGCTACCATTGATTCATCAGCACCGAAATACAGCTTGTTACCTATACGTATCTTACGTGCCGGTTCTACAAGCACGTCCCAGAACTTATTCTCAACGTTTAGCTCACGCAGCAGAAACACCTCGATACATGCCCCTGTCTTCTCTTTATTGCCATAGAGACGGGCAGGAAAGACTTTGGTGTCATTGAAGATCATCACATCTCCCTCTTCAAAATAGTTTATTACTTCTTTGAAAATATGGTGAGTTATTTCACCTGTACGGGAGTTGACTACCATCAGACGACATTCATCGCGGTTTTCCGACGGATATTGTGCAATAAGGTCGGCTGGAAGCTTAAACTTGAACTGTGATAATTTCATATAGTTTCGGTCAGATTGTTTGACTGAATTGTTACGCCATGTCCTTGGTAGTGATTAATACCGGTACAAGGCGGTTTAGGGTTATTTATTTCATTTTATATCGGCCGGCGACTCCGGAAGCCGATAATCATCAGGGAAAGTCACAGGACCGTTCATTATGTGGTCTACGGCCTGATCTACTGTCAGACAGTCAGTCACCTTAATATTACCAACACGGGTACGCCGTAATTCTACCAGATGCGCTCCACAACCTAAAGCCTCACCGAGGTCACGAGCCAAAGCACGTATATAGGTCCCTTTGCTGCATACGACACGTACAGTAATATATGGAGGTTCAAAGGCTATGAGTTCCAATTCGGATATTTCAAGCGCCTTAGGCTTCAATTCCACTTCACGTCCTTTACGAGCCAGATTATAAGCCCGCTTTCCATCTACTTTAACTGCTGAAAACACAGGAGGCACCTGCATAATACGGCCTCTGAAAGAAGGTAGCACCCGTTCTACATCGAGAACGGTTATATGTTCCCACGGACGCTCATTGTCTATTTTTGTCTCAAGGTCAAAACTCGGTGTAGTAGCACCAATACGCACACGAGCCACGTATTCCTTATCATCATTCTGAAACATCTCAATAGAACGTGTGGCGCGCCCTGTGCATACTATCAGCACACCTGTAGCCAGAGGGTCAAGCGTACCTGCATGGCCTACCTTGAATCGTCGCAGACGAAGACGACGCTGTATAGCACCTCGTACCCGTTTGACAGCATCGAACGAAGTCCAGCCTAAAGGCTTATCGATGCCTATTATTTCTCCGCTTATAAAGTCCAATGTTATTGAAACTGTTAAGTGAGTTATAACACTCCTGTAAGAGCGTATTAATTTTATATCACATTAATGCCACAACAGGCATAACAGAGCCGCTGCCACACAATAGACCGCAAACCATATAAGCTTGCCTTTCTTTACCAGATTAATCATCCATTTACAAGCACAGCAGCCTACTATGAATGAGGCAAAGAAACCTATGGCCATCGGACCTGCACCGACACTGACAGCATCTTCAGAAGCCGGACTTGCCAGCATGTCCTTAAGATCAAGAAGAGCTTCTCCCAATATAGGAATTATAACCATCAGAAAAGAAAACTGAGCTACCTGATCGCGTTTGTCTCCGATGATTATACCTGTAGCTATGGTAGTACCAGACCGACTCAGACCCGGCAATACAGCTAATGCCTGCGAACATCCTATTATAAAGGCATCAAGCCATGTTATATCACGGCCACGTGTAGCCGGCACCATACCTGTGCTGTTACGGGCCTCACGCATACCGGTATAATGTGCGAAAGCTAACAGACAGGCTGTTATCAACAGACATACGCCTACCAGACGAAGGCCGTTGCCGAAGAAATCCTCCACATATTCTTTGAAACATACACCTACTATACCTATAGGTATACAAGATAACAGCAGTTTACAGACATAATAGAAGTCTGCGTCACGTCTGAAAGTGAAAAAACTGCGGCAAAGTCTGGCGAACATAGGCCACAGAACGAATATAGTGGAAAGTACCGTAGCAGCATGAAGGAGTATATCAAACTCAAGTACCTTATCCGAGGGGAGATTCACACCGAGTATCTGGCGGAAAATTTCAAGATGTCCGCTTGAGCTTATGGGGAGATACTCTGAGAGGCCCTGTACTATGCCCAGTATCAGGGCGTCAATCCATTCCATTTGTTACTGTTTGTTAATGTTATCTTTAAATGATTCTTCTTTACGTAAACGCTTAGGCTGCCATACTATTGCAAAAGCCATAAGCAGAAAACCTAAGAATGCTATTGTCGGTCCTACAACTATTCGACGTGTACTGAAAATATCAGGATTGTAGCCCCCTTCTACACTACTGCCTCCACCACTCATAAGAGCGAAACCCAGAATTATAAGTAGCAGACATAAGGCCATAAGAAGAAAGTTGGTCTTAGTGAAAGGTTTCTCACGCTCGCTCACATGCTGTAACGGAGCTGGTTCGTTGGTTGGTGTAGTATATGACATGTTTGTTTATTATATTGAGTGTGTCCGTTGGAACTCTTCATCTGAACAGCTGATCGTAATCCTTATGCAGATAACGTGAAGTAGCGATACCTGCCGACAGTCCACAAAGCAGCGCACCTAATACTACAAGACCTCCGCCTACGATACCAAAAGGTACCCAACCTATCAGAGTTGAGAGATTGATAGCGGTAGAAGCCGATAGTACCATACCTAAAGCAAGCAGACCGGTAGCTATACACCCAGCTAATATACCGGAGAACAGATTATTACGTATATAAGGCCACCGTATAAATCCATTAGTGGCACCTACCAGCTGCATAGTATGTATGGTGAAACGACGCGCATAGACAGCCAAATGTACAGTATTATTAATGAGTACAAAAGAAATTACTATTAAGACTATAGCTATGGCAGCCAGAACCCATGTAGCCCGTTCTATATTATGATTCATACGCACCACCATCTCTGAATCAGGTACAGCTACACTTTCTACCTGAGGAAGTGTTTCAAGTTGTTTAGCTATGGCGGCTATTGAGTCGGGAGACGTATATTCAGCTCGCAGACGGAATACAACTTCCGGACTAAGGGGGTTGACACCGAACAGGGCCTGCAAATCCTCACCTGTTTCAGCTGTCCAGGCATCAAGAGCTTCCTGACGAGTAATCAAATGCGTTTCAAGAGCATACGCTTCTGATGAGATATAGCTACATACAGCTGCGGCGCGGTCATCAGACACACTGTCAGCCATGACCACGCTTATTTCAATTTTTTCCTTAAGTCTCTGGGTCTCAACGGCAGCTCCAATCGATGTCAAGGCTATTACACCGATTATCAGGAGCACCAATGTCACACTCACTATTGTGGTGAGATGGGCGGCCCAATAAGATATTTTTACCTCTTTTTTTCCTTTCATCTTATGATGAGGCGGTTACGCCTTGGAGCGACTCGCGCACCGTGACGGAGTTTGTTTGGCGGCAGATAGATGGAGGCACAATGTTTTTCAGACACTGAACTTAGTGACTATAAAGCACCACTGTTATCTGTCGGGTGCAAAGATAATAAAACCATTATTTCATGTCAAGCTTTTTTAACCTTTTTTAAGTCATATAGCCCGTCTTTATTGATTAATTTTGCGCTATGACTGATAATTCCGATATTCTGAAAGCGGCTTATTATACACTTGGGTGTAAACTCAATTTCGCCGAGTCGTCAACCATAGGTAAACTCATGGCTGAACGTGGCATAATTCGGGCCGCTGCCGGTGAGACTCCTGATATATGCGTAGTTAATACTTGTTCGGTTACTGAGATGGCTGATAAGAAGGGACGCCAGCTGATACGTCGTCTTGCCACTCGCTATCCGAAAGCCACAATAGTGGTAACAGGCTGCTATGCACAGCTCAAGCCTGATGAAGTAGCAAACCTGCCGGGAGTCGATATTGTACTTGGCTCCGATCAGAAGCTGCTTATGGCTGATTACATAGACCGTTGGCGCAATGAAAGGCAAAAAGAGGTGGCTGTAACGCCGACAAACGATATAAAAACCTTCAGACATTCATGTGAACGCGGTGACAGAACCCGTTACTTTCTGAAGGTACAGGACGGTTGTGATTATTTCTGTACATATTGTACTATACCATACGCACGGGGGCGCTCTCGTTCCGGAAAGACTGATGAGCTGGTGGCTCTCGCACGTCAGGCAGCAGCACAAGGCGGACGTGAAATCGTTATAACCGGAGTCAACATCGGTGAATTCGGCCGAGATTCCGGTGAGAAATTCTTTGACCTGCTGAAAAATCTTGACGCTATTGAAGGTATTGAACGCTATCGTATCTCTTCTATAGAACCCAACCTGCTTACCGATGAAATTATAGATTGGATAGCCAATGAAGCACGCGCTTTCATGCCTCATTTCCATATACCCCTGCAGTCAGGTTCGGATAAAGTGCTACGCTTAATGAACAGACGCTATGACACAGCTCTCTTCCGTCACAGAGTTGAATATATACGCCAACATATTCCGGATGCTTTTATTGGTGTTGATATAATAGCCGGAGCTCGGGGTGAAACTCCTGAAGAATGGAAACGAAGCTTTGATTTCGCAACATCATTGCCAGTCACACGTTTCCATGTATTCCCATACTCCGAACGTCCCGGAACATCAGCATTACATCTTGCCAATCCGGTCAGTCAGCATGATAAGCATCTGCGGGTCAAAGCTCTCACAGATTTGTCTGACAGCAAACTGCATGAGTTCATGATTTCTCAGCTTGGTCTGTCACGTCCGGTACTGTGGGAAGGAAGTGCTGACGGTCACACTATGCACGGTCTGACTGATAATTATCTACGTGTTTGTGCTCCTTTAAAACCAGAGTTTGTAAACACAGTTACTTTGGCTCATCTTGACCGTTTAGCTCATAACGAACCTGATACTATTGAGGCTACCTGCCTCTAACCCAAGGATTATGAAAGAACTATCGGTTATAATACTGAATTGGAACGGACTCAATCTGCTTGAACGTTTCCTACCTGTAGCAGCGCGCTACACAACCGGTGAGAATGTAGAGCTGATTGTGGCTGATAACGGCTCTACAGACCATTCTGTAAAATGGATACGTGAACATTTTCCGGAAATTCGTATCATAGAATTAGGTCAGAATTACGGATTCGCAGAAGGCTATAACCAAGCTATAAGTCAGATAAACACACCATTCACCCTGTTACTCAACTCAGATGTCGAAGTCACTGAAGGATGGTGGCAGCCGTTGCTGACTTTCATGAAATCTGAATCGAAAGTAGGAGCCTGCCAACCGAAAATCAAGTCTTTACGTCAACGGGAATATTTTGAATATGCCGGCGCAGCCGGAGGTCTTCTCGACCGCCTCGGGTATCCCTATTGTTACGGCCGGCTGTTCGATGTCGTAGAGCAGGACAAAGGACAATATGACGGCCCTCCGACTAAGATAGCATGGGCCTCGGGTGCGGCACTTATGGTACGTACTGATTTGTACCGACAGTTAGGAGGATTGGATTCAGCATTCTTCGCTCACATGGAGGAAATAGACCTATGTTGCCGTATGCAGGCAGCAGGTTACGGTGTATATGCTCTAACAGATTGTGAAGTGTTTCATCTCGGTGGAGCATCACTTAATTATGGCGATGCACGAAAGACATATCTCAACTTCCGTAACAATCTGTTGTTGCTACATAAGAACCTTCCTGACGGACGACGCGGCCGTGTACTGCTGTGGAGACGTCTGGCCGATACATTAGCGTTCGGAGCTTTTGTCGTAAAAGCAGACTGGGCGAATGCCCGTGCGATACTTAAAGCACATAAAGATTTCCGTGCCATGCGTCGGCTCTATACCCGGCACCCGCAGACAGACTTTATGTCTTCCATGCCTGGTGCACGCCGCTGGGCTGTATGGGATCGTTACGTGCGCCGTATGACGCACTGATAGAAAAACACTTAAATACTAAGATTATGGCATCTAACAAAGAGGCTAAAACGTCTCATAATAAAAACAGTGAGAACTCTACTCCACAACAACCTTTGATTCTGGTAAGTAATGATGACGGTTATCAGGCCCCGGGTGTGAAATGTCTGGTAGAACGTCTGCAACGCTTCGGACACGTCGTATGCGTATGTCCGGATGCTGCCCGTTCAGGACAATCAATGGCACTGACAGTCAATTCGCCTTTGCGCCTTACCCGACTCCCTGACCTCGGTGAGTCAGAGATGTACTGCACTAACGGTACTCCTGTAGACTGTGTAAAATTAGCTATGCATACCGTATGCCGTAAGCGGCGTCCGGATCTGCTTGTATCAGGTATCAACCATGGTTCGAATGCTTCAGTCAATGTTATGTATTCAGGTACTATGGGAGCTGCTTTTGAAGGATGTGCATGCGGTATTCCGTCAGTTGGCTTCTCACTGACTTCACACAGTATGCAGGCTGACTTCACTCCGGCGCTTACATACGTGGATTTCATAGTCCGTCGTATCCTAACCGACGGATTGCCTGAAGGAGTCTGCCTGAATGTTAATATTCCCGCTGATTGCATACCGACTGAGATGAGGCTTGTAAGAGCCGCCCGAAGCCATTGGAGCGATGAGTATGCTGATTATACTGATCCACATGGTCAGCCTTTCTACTGGCTCACCGGTAAACTCATAAACCTTGAACCGGAAGCAACTGACACTGACCTTTATGTACTCGAGCATAAAATAGTGTCAGTCGTACCCTGTATGCTTGACCGTACAGCTGATGTCACTTCGCATAGCTGGCTGCAGGAGCTTGACGGAGTACGCCCCTGACTCTCATTAGCACCTAACGATAATAGCGTAACAGACCTTTACGACTACAAAAACACCTTTTAGACCAAATTTAACAATTGTTAACGATGAGTAAATCTTTCAATGAGATTTATACTCATCGTTTTCTGTATAATAGGTAAGCTTCAATTAGATTTTTTAACTAATTTTGCAACCAATGTAAAAACTCAATATTTAACGAACCTTCGATACCTCATTTCCACTGACACATTCTCGGTATGTGTACAATCTCTACCGATTGCTTCTCCTCACTCCACCGTATATATACAATAGACCCATCGTAAGGGTCTCTCCACTCAATCACTGACAGTTCGAAAGACTCCTCACAGATATAGTGTAAGATAACACGCTAAGTCGTAATCTTACCAATTAGGAATCGTTTCATTAGAGTAACTAATTGTTGCATTAGTAAAGTTATGGATTAAAACACTTGTAACTAAATTTTTAATTAGGATTAGGACCATCGGCAGGCCACGCTGGTAATCGGGGTCTGCCGGAAGAAACAGGGACGTAGTGAGTACGGCCTTGTTTTTTTATTGCTATTATGATTGCATATCACGGCCGGCTCATCTAACTTTGCATATAATTTTATAATGAAATCCATGTCATCTACAATCGGAGAAATCGCTGCCTGGCTTGGTCTGCCACCTACAACACATTCAGGACGCCATGTTGTACAGCTGGCTCATGACTCACGTACACTCAATTCACCTGACGGCACACTGTTTTTTGCCCTGCGCACTAAAGCAGATGATGGTCATCGCTTCATCAGTGACCTTTATAAACGAGGAGTACGTAATTTTGTAGTTGACCATATTCCCACTGACATGCTACCTGTTCCGTCAGATGTATGTTTTCTCATTGTGCCCGATACACTGAAAGCTTTGCAACAGATAGGCAGAGAATGTCGGAAGCGTTTCAGAGGAATTGTTACAGCAATAACAGGAAGCCGTGGTAAAACTACTCTCAAAGAATGGATTTTTCAGCTTATGGAGCCTTTAAAGGATATATCACGTAGTCCACGCAGCTTCAATTCGCAGATAGGAGTACCTCTTTCACTATGGAGTATCCGACCTGACAGCCAATTAGCCATAATCGAAGTCGGGGTTTCAGCAACCGGTGATATGGAGAAATTACGTGATATTATTAATCCTGATATTTTAATACTCACCAATATAGGCCGTGAACATGAAAAAGGATTTGCTTCTTTGTCTGAAAAAGCAACCGAAAAAGTAAATCTGGCATTGGCTCCATCATGCAGGGCAGTAATTTTCGCAGCTGACTCTCCTTTAATGACTGAAGCTATCAGTACACTTCCTACCAATAGAAAGCGTTTCGGCTGGTCTCTGACTGATCCGAAAGCATGGCTATTTATCAATTGTCCTGAACTTCCGGCTGTTCCTGACGGTAAGCCTATTATTTTATCGTTTAATTTTAATGGGCACCGCTATACACTGCGTGTACCACTACGTAATAGTGCCGATGTAGAAAACATGGCTAACGCGCTTGCTTTTATGCTGGTAAGCGGAGTACAGCCTGAAGTCGCAATCCAGAGATTTGAAACACTCAGACATATTGATACACGTCTCAATGTTTCGGAAGGCGTTAACGGGTGTTCGGTAGTATATGACAGTTACACCAGCGATTTCTCCTCATTAACTCCTGCACTCGATTTCGTACTGCGTCGCGCTATGCCCTCACAGCGTCTTACTCTTATCCTGAGTGACCCGCGTCATGAAGCCTCCGATGCTACATTATATAACGCTATGGCAGAACTGGTGAAGCGAGCCGGAATAAAACGTTTCATAGGCGTCGGCCCGGGATTAAGCCGCCACAAAGAGCTCTTTGCTCCGGACGCGCTCTTCTTTGATTCTACCGATAGTCTGATGCAGCATCTTAGTCCTTCGGATTTTGACCAAGAGATTATTTTACTCAAAGGAGCGCCGGACTTTGAGTTTGGTCGTATTTCCCAAATGCTTGAAGCACGCACACATGAGACAGTACTCGAAGTAAATCTTGACTCCATAACCAAAAATTATAATTATTTCCGGCGTCAGCTGCCACAGGGAACAGGAGTTATATGTATGGTTAAGGCGTCGGGTTACGGAGCCGGCAGCAGAGAAATTGCTAAAACACTTCAGGACGCCGGGGCTGCCTATCTGGCTGTAGCAGTTCTCGATGAAGGCATTGATCTGCGTGAGAACGGTATTACTATGCCGATAATGGTAATGAATCCTAAAGTAGTCAATTACAAGGCTATGTTTGCCTATCATCTCGAACCTGAGATTTACTCACTTGAGATGTTAGGTGATGTAATACGCGAGGCACACAAAAACGGTATTAACGACTATCCGGTACACATTAAACTTGATACCGGTATGCACCGTATGGGATTTATCGAAAGCGAGATATCTGAACTCCTCAAGATTCTTACTGAATGTCATGAAATAAAAGTCAGTTCTGTCTTTTCACATCTTGCCACTGCCGATGAACCGGCTATGGATGATTACACCCTGATGCAGCTTCATACCTTCGACCGTCTGACAGGAAAGATGCTTGCCACGTTACCTTATAGCTTCAGACGTCATATCCTCAATTCAGCAGGTATTCTACGTTTTCCACAGTATCACTACGATATGGTACGTCTTGGCATCGGCCTTTACGGTGTCAACACCTTACCACCCGATATAGAACAACCCCTTGCGGTAGTATCCACACTTCGCACCGTTATTATAGCTCTGCGACAATGGGAACCGGGCACTACTATAGGTTACGGACGTCACGGCAAAATCACACGTCCGAGTCTCATAGCTACAATACCGATAGGTTACGCCGACGGTATGAACCGTCATTTCGGACGCGGAGCGATATCAGTCCGTGTCAACGGCCACGATGCCCCTACTATCGGCAACATCTGTATGGATGCCTGCATGATTGATGTCACAGGTATAGAATGTAAAGTAGGTGATTATGTCGAAATCTTCGGTAACGACACACCGATACAACGTCTCGCCGACACTCTCGGCACAATACCTTACGAAGTATTGACATCTGTTTCACCCAGAGTTAAACGTGTCTATTACCGCGAGTAACTTCATTTTTATATGGTTCTGTATGCTATCTGTCCATGTCTGATAGAAAATTTTCCATAAGAAAATATATAGCTATTATTGCCATACTTTTAGTATTGGTAATGACGGTGCTCGACGTCACGTTGGTTAATGTGTCGCTACCGGTACTGGCCGAAGATTTCGCTATCTCCGACTCCGTGATTGTATGGATTGTCACAGTCTATCAGCTTGTGATTACTGTTCTTTTGTTACCGCTATCATCAGCCGGCGACTTATACAGTTACCGTCGTAATTTTCTTACCGGTGTCATAATATTTACTATAGCATCTGCTTTATGCGCCGCTTCACAGACATTCAGCATGATAATCGTAGCCAGAGCACTTCAAGGAGTAGGAGCGGCCTGCGTCATGAGTGTGAATATAGCTCTGACACGTCTTATCTATCCGCGTGATATTCTCGGGCGTGGACTTGCTTTAAATGCGATGGTAATAGCTATCGCCACTGCCGCCGGTCCGACAATAGCCGGCTGTATACTTTCCGTAGCTTCATGGCACTGGTTATTTCTTATCAATATTCCTTTCGGCGTCATAGCTTTTATAATCGGTAAAAAGCTATTACCGCATAATCCACACAGAGAACCGAAAGTAAAATTTGACTGGATAGGTGCAATCGAAAATATAATTGTATTCGGTCTTATCTTTTATTCACTTGGTAGTTTCGCACGCAAAGGTGATTTCAGTACAAATATATGTCTGTTTATAGCAGGTGTAACGATTGGAGTATTCTATGTAAAAAGGCAACTTAGACATGATGTGCCCATGCTGCCGGTCGATTTATTCAGAATCCGACTATATTCTCTCAGTATTGCTACTTCCGTATGTTCTTTTATTGCCCAGAATATGGCTATGATTTCATTGCCATTTCTGTTTCTGAACAGACTTGGTCTATCGGAAATTACAACCGGACTCCTTATGACTCCCTGGTCATTAGCTACTATGATTACCTCACCTATAGCGGCAAGATTCATTGAGCATCATAATCCGGGCATCACAGCTGCCGCAGGTATGGGAGTTTACGCCACAGGTCTTATCTTACTTGCCACTATGCCACAGAGCACTACTACAGAATTGGATATTGTCTGGCGTATGGCCATCTGCGGTATAGGCTTCGGAATGTTCCAGACACCTAACAATGTAGTAATGGTTATTGCCACACCGGCTCATCGCACAGGTGGCGCGGGAGGTATGCAGAGTACAGCCCGTCTCGTCGGACAGACTCTCGGTGCCACACTTGTCACACTCATTTTCGCAATTGTGACACCTCTGATTTCAGTTACAGTATGCCTGTACACTGCTTTAGGCATGGCTGTAATCGCCGGCTTACTGAGTTTAAGCCGAGCTAACAAAATATAGCAATTCCTAAAACGACAGTATAAAAATTAGAATCCTAAATTACTTGGAAAGGGTTGACTGAAGTTCTTCAAGACAGCGCTTCACATCTTCATCAGCTTTGAAAAGCTTCTGTTTACACAGCTTGAGGAGTTCAAGCGCACGCGAAGTGTAAGCTGCAAGACTATCAATGTCGCAATCGTCGCGTTGCATACGGGCTACTATCTGTTCAAGCTCGGTTATAGCTTGGGTATATGTGAGTTCAGCGGTTGGCATGTAAGATTAATTTTTAATGAGAGTCAGATTTATAATCAAATTTCAGAAGACTCATTGTATACATCGGTCACTTCAGATTCTAACGTACCGTTGTAAAGATGAGTAGTGATACGGGTTCCCGGGGTAAGGTGTGAGGCATCTGTAACAGCATGACCATCAACACGTGTAATAGAATAACCGCGTCGCAAGGTATTGGCCGGACTGAGAGCCTGTACTACATCCGAAATACGTTGCAGCTGCTGACGTGAACGGTCGGCCGCACTTGTCGCAGCCATAATTAGACGTGAACAGACATTATTAAGACGTCCGGTAGCACGGTCAGTGACATTAGCTGAGACAGGTCCTATCATAGCTGCCAAAGTATTAAGACGGGAAGAAGCAACAAACGTACGGTTACTTACGACTGAAGGCAAACGTGTGGCCAGAAGGCTCAGATGATTACGTGCTGCATCCAGACAGCGTCCGGCAGAGGCCGGCAGCATACTCTCTGCATTATGCAGACGCAGACGCTCCCCGTTAGTCATAGCCGCCCCTTGGCGTACAATGTAGTCAACACACTGTACTGCTCGACTGTAACTCTGACGTAAAGCATCAACAAGATACGCCGCGACAGCTGTAGGTGTCTTACAACGTGTATGGGCTATCTCATCAAGCACTGTGCGGTCACGTTCATGCCCGATACCGACAACCACAGGCAACGGACACAACGCCACACGCCGTGCCAACTCATAATTGTCAAAACCGTTAAGATCGGTAGTAGCACCGCCTCCGCGTATTATAACCACACAGTCCCAGAGGTCAATAGTCTGTTCTATAAGCTCAAGAGCTTCAATAACCGAAGCAGCCGTACGGCTGCCCTGCATCACGGCCCCGAAGAGAAACGGATAGAACACAAAACCCTCCTGATTGGCGCCAAGTTGATTAAGAAAATCTCCGTAACCTGCTGCTCCGGCTGCCGATATTACGGCAATTCGCTGTGGAGCCCAAGGCATAGATAATTGTTTATTGCGTTCGAGGATACCTTCGTAATTCAGACGTTCAAGGATTTCGTGTCTCAAACGCTCCATATCACCTAAGGTATATGACGGGTCAATGTCTGTAATCGAAAATGACAATCCGTATACAGAATGATGGGTTGTACTGCCGTAAAGAAGCACCTTTATACCGCTCCCTATCTGACGTCCGGTAGCAGCTGCGAATTTACTCTGTATCATACGAAGCTGACTGGCCCACACAGTGGCACGAAGTTTGGCGACCGTACTGCCGGCAGAGTTTTTCTCTATCAGCTCCATGTAGCAGTGTCCGCCGTTCACACGTACATCGCTTAATTCTGCCGTTACCCACGCTCCCTGCAATGACGGATTGAGGCGTACCGAATTTCCAATTACCTGTGTCAGCTGCGTAAGTGTCAGAGCTACACGGTTTGCCGGATTGGTTTGAGGATTAGGCATAGTTAGGGAATATCTTCTTCACGTGTTACCCCTATCTCTTTCAAAGCACCGGTAGAAGGGTCAAAAATAGCGTATGAAGGACTTTTCTTATCTGTAAAAAGAACCGGGTTAAGTCCGAACTCCATACCGAACTGGGCAAAATCAAGTTCTGAATCGTAAAGTACAGTATCATCCAGCGTTAGTGTGACCTGTGCAGAACCCGGTATACAATACATGACGGCATCTTTAGGCAATTTCTTAGTCTCACCCTTGGCATCAACAGGCAACTGAGCGGCATCTGTAATTTTGACATTGACACGTACAGCCGCACCTGAATAATCATCAGGCTCTACGAAACCTGAAAAATCACTCAGACGAAACAGTACCGAGTTACCCTCTTCTTCAGGGAGAAATGTATAGGTACGTACCACAGTCTCACTATCGGTTATACCGAGAAAAGCCGAAGTCATGGCAGCTTCCTGATGGGCTAATGAATTAAGCATCAGTTCGAGCTGGCGGCCGTCGGTAGGCATCGAGTCGGCAGTACCGCGTGTCAGCGATACCTTGGCATCACGTATCTCCATAAGGTTTTCTGCAAGCATACGTGCCTGTTTCGCACTCGACTGGGAAGCGATAAAATCTTCATCTACATATTGCAGATACTCTCCCGGAGCTATACGGTCTGTTTTTTCGTCATTACTTACTGCCATAGGTGATGGCTTCACAGCCTCAGGCCGACGGTTTATACTTAACAACATCCCGTCGTCGCCGACACCGATATAGGTAGTAGCACCGGGTTTGAGCTGCATCAGATACTGCCGGCTGTTGTCAGAAACACCGTATGGAGTTACTTTCACACGTGTTATGGTCCATGATTCGGAATCATGGGTCACAGCCTGGTCTGTACCGATATATTTCTTGGCATACTGCCAATATGGACCGGCTTTACGGCTTTCATGGCGTGCCTCTACTTCTATACGCAAAGCAGTGAGGGGCAGCGAATAGACAAGGCCATACTCATTATGCTTCTCGGCTGTCAGCAAACGTGTCTGCTGAGCTACAGTCTGCGGTGCCATAGCCGACAATCCGGCTATCGTAAAGGCAGCGCCCAGAATTATTTTTCTCGTGGTCATGTACTTGGTCAGTTTATATTGATCACTTCTTCGGAGGGTATAGATTTACGTTCTATTATATGACGTATAGCCACACCTATATTATTAGCTATATCGGAAGCCATAAGACCGTATTCACCTGTTTCTGCCACAGCAAGGTCACCGGCGAGGCCATGTATATAAGCACCTAATGTAGCGGCCTGTTCAGGCAGAAGGCCTTGGGCAAGAAACGCAGCTATGACACCGGTAAGCACATCACCGGCGCCTGCGGTAGCCATGCCCGGATTGCCTGTAGAATTGAAATATACCTTTCCTGTAGGACGTATTGTAGCGGTATAATGACCTTTAAGAACTATTATAATATTATAGTACTTAGCTACCTCAATTGCTTTCCGCAGACGTGCTTCACTACTTTTCTGCTCACCGAAAAGACGGTCAAATTCCCCTACATGCGGAGTGATTATAGTTTTCGGAGGCAGCATGGTCAGAAGAGCAGGACGCTTTGAGATACAGTTCAGTGCATCAGCATCAAGAAGTAACCGCTGTTTGGAGGTTTTCAACAGTACCTCCAAAGCGTCAATAGTGGCCTCTTGTGTACCTATACCGGGTCCTATAGCTACTACCTGATGGTCATGATGAACTGTCATATCAATGATAAAATGTTCGCCTTTATCAGGTTCGAACATAGCTTCAGGAACAGCTGTCTGCACAATTTCCAGTCCGCGATGAGCACTGTGTACTGTCACCAGACCGGCACCGCTTCTGAGGGTGGCACGGGCACACATCACAGCAGCCCCCATCATTCCCGTACTGCCGGCGATAAGCAATGCCGACCCGAAGTTACGTTTACCTGCAAACTTATTACGTGATGTCAGCAGAGGCCGTACGTTGCGGCTTTCGACAAAAATATAATCAGTCTGAAGCTCTTTCATCTTATTCCTGTCAAGGTCAATATCTATGAGCTTCCAGTCACTGAGCACTTCTTGCTTATAATTTTCCTCAAAGAAGAAAGATAACCGAGGGAACTGAAATGTGAATGTCAGATTGGCATGTACCATATCACGTCGTGTGACATTATCATTCCATTCTCCGAACATTCCTGAAGGCATATCTATCGAAATGACGTATGCGCCTGACTCATTTATATAGCGGGCTACAGCGACAAAGCCGCCTGCTAAAGGCTGTCTGAGACCTGAGCCGAACAGACCGTCAACCACCACATCGTTCTTACTAAGATAAGGAGGTGTGAACTCGCGCTGTATTTCTGTAAAATCTACAGTAACCTCCTCACCTAACGCCAAAAGACGATTGCGTGCTTCCTCGCAGTCATGACTCAGTTTCTTCTTGACATTAAACAAAAACACTTCCACCTTTTTGTAGCCCTGCTCTATAAGCATACGTGCCACAGTAAGGGCATCGCCGCCATTGTTGCCCGGACCGGCTATTACAACAATACGACGGTCAGGAAGAAACATCGATATCAGCTCACAGCTCACAGCCTGAGCTGCACGCTCCATAAGGTCAAACGAAGTGATATTCTGCGATTCACAGGTAGCGCTATCGATAAGACGTATATTTTCAGATGTAAATATTTTCATGTAATCTTGTCTTGGCTCAGAATTGACTGAACCTATAGCATGGCTTCAGGTACGCACACGGACATAAAGGTTCAGACTACAAAATTAACCATACCGTCTCACTTATGCAAAGTTTGTGCTAAGAATTAAACTTCTTTCAATACATACGTATTTGTAAAACCGTATAGGCCTTATGTGTGTTTATCTTTTAAAGAAGTAAGGGTTTGGTGCCTTTAGGTTTTTTTTGTATTTTTGCATCAACTTAAAGAGAAAGCCTGTAAGTACGGTAAGCAATATCAGTAACTACTGTATTTCAGACAGACTATTGTGCCAATTCCGCTTATTATGTTATAACCTCAACCATAAGTTTAGATATAAAAATCATGGTAGATTACAAATCACTCGGCCTGGTCAACACAAAAGAGATGTTTGCTAAGGCAGTACATGGCGGTTATGCCATTCCCGCGTTCAACTTCAATAACATGGAGCAGCTTCAGGCTATCATTAAGGCTGCTGCCGACACCAAATCACCTGTTATTCTTCAGGTATCTAAGGGTGCACGTCAGTATGCTAATCCTATCCTGCTGCGCTACATGGCACAGGGTGCCGTTGAGTATGCTAAATCTTTAGGCTGGGAGCACCCTCAGATCGTACTGCACCTTGACCATGGTGATACTTTCGAGACCTGCAAGGATTGTATTGACAACGGTTTCTCATCAGTTATGATTGACGGCAGCCATCTGCCTTTCGATGAGAATGCAGAGCTCACCAAGAAAGTTGTTGACTATGCACATCAGTTTGACGTGACTGTAGAGGCTGAGTTAGGTGTACTGGCCGGAGTTGAGGACGAAGTTTCTTCTGACCACCATACCTACACTAACCCCGAAGAGGTTATTGAATTTGTAGCCCGTACAGGTTGCGATAGCCTTGCTATCTCTATCGGTACTTCACACGGTGCTTATAAGTTCACTCCCGAACAGTGCACCCGTGACCCCAAGACAGGTCTGCTTGTTCCGCCTCCATTGGCATTCGACGTGCTTGAAGCTGTCGAGAAGAAGCTTCCCGATTTCCCAATCGTACTTCACGGTTCATCATCAGTTCCTCAGGAGTATGTAAAGATTATCGACGAAAACGGCGGCAAACTGCCTGATGCTATCGGTATTCCTGAAGAACAGCTCCGCAAAGCTGCCAAGATGGATGTCTGCAAAATCAACATCGACTCTGACAGCCGTCTTGCTATGACCGCAGCCGTTCGTAGAGTATTCAACGAGAAGCCCGCTGAGTTTGACCCGCGTAAGTATCTTGGCCCGGCCCGTGACGAAATGGAGAAGCTCTACAAGCACAAAATCGAAGCTGTGCTCGGTAGTGCCGGTAAGGCTGAATAAGACCTCTGCCCTGTCATAGTTATAGAAAATAAGAATCCCGCTACTGTCTTAGAGGAGTAGCGGGATTCTTATTTTCTATAATATCTCACAATTTTTTGTAAATTGGCTATGGTCAGTCAAGTGTTTTACGTGACAGTTCCGCCAGACGGTTCAGATGACGCTTCTTACGGGGCGGCTGACCTATCGACTGCTCTATAAAGGAAAGACGGTGCAGGTCACTACCCATTAAGTCGTACATATTCTCTTCAAGCAGCCATTCAGCCTTACGGCGTGCTGTCTCACCGTACCCACCTACGAGACTGACGAAATTGGCCTGAAAAAGCACACCGGAATTTTTCAGTTTCGTATAGTCACGGTTTTCCATATAACGGTAACGCTCCGGATGGGCAAGTACCGGGAAATAGCCGGCTTTCATTATATCATCAAACATTCTGGTCATATCCATCGGAGGAGTGAAATATGAAGTCTCCACCAACAGATGACGTCCGGAATCTCCTATCGGAAGGAGATCTTTACGTTCCAGACGCTCCTCAAAAAGACTGTCAAGCATATTCTCGGCAGCGAGCGCTATCTCCACTTTACCGGTCCATGCACTTCTGAGCTCTTCAAAACGATTGCGGAGCTCTACAGTGCCGTTAGGACAGTCTTCCATTATGTGAGGCGTAAGCCACACTTTTGCCACTCCGAGATCTTCATAACGCTTCAGTATCTCAAGGGATGTCTGCATATCCTTGACTCCGTCGTCCACACCCGGAAGTATGTGGGAATGCCAGTCGGTGAAACCTTCGAACATTCCCGAATCTTTCAGACTTTCTACTTTATTAAATGGCCACATGGCTTATTATTACTCTGTTTTTTCTCTCCTGATATTTTATGAGCCGTAGGAACCATACGAGCCATACGAACCGTTGCCATACGAGCCGTAACGGCTGTCTTTTGATTCCGTACCGTTAAGTACAAGACACATGTTCTTATATTTATGGTCGGCATAGAGCTGGTCAATCTCAACTATAGCGCCTTTCTCAAACAGACCTGCACGCACTACGAATATAGTACGGTCCACATGCTGGGCAATAATCTGCGTATCCACTACAAGGTCTATAGGAGGACAGTCGATAATGACTATATCATACTCTCTTCTGAGCTCGCGCAACAGACGTTCGAAGACTTCGGTATCAAGAAGCTCAGCCGGGTTAGGGGGCACAGGTCCCATACCCATGACATCAAGTCCTTTGACTTCAGTATGTACTATAAGTTTCTGCCAGTCCGTCTCACGCTGGGTAAGATAGGTAGTAAGACCCTTGGATGGAGATGACACGTATGTCGAAGTAGTACCTCTGCGCAGGTCACCGTCTATCAGCAGCACCTTCTTACCCTTCAGAGCGAATGTATGTGCAAGATTATAACCTATAAACGACTTTCCGCTGCCGGGATTAAGCGAGGTTAGCATCACTATCTGGCTGCCGCTGTCACGGCCCATCATAAACTCAAGATTACTGCGTACCACGCGGAATGCCTCGTTCGGAATATCACGTTTACCCTGTTCTATGACCTTCAGAGGTTCTTCAGCCTTCTCTTTACGACGTTTCGAACTCATAAACAGGTCGGTCAGTTTACGTGGCTTACGTATGACAGGCAGTTCTCCGGCAAAGGGAACACTGCTTCTTTCCAAATCCTGACGGCTATGAACCTTAGTATCGGCAGAAGTTCTGACATATATATAGCTGGCAGGTACTATCAGACCAAGAGCACAAGCTATAAACAGTATGGTAGGAACTTTAGGTGAAACAGGTGCTATCGGGCCGGAAGGAGGAGTGATGATACGTGTGTTATATGCAGTAAATGACTGCGAGAGGTCATTCTCCTCACGTTTTTCCAACAGATAAAGATAAAGTGATTCCTTTACACGCTGCTGACGACCTACACTTTGCAGATACTTAGCCTGTTCCGGAGTAGATGCCAACTGCCCCTGAGTCTGATTGTGAGCAGACTGCATGGTACGTATGCTGGCATTAAGCTGAGCCTCACGAGCTATAACCGCTTTAACTATAGCCTCGCGCATACCGTCCAGCTGATGGTCATAATCCACAGCAAGCGGGTTAGACGGAGAGGAGTTCTCAACAAGATTGTTACGTGCTAAGAGCAACTGGTTGTAATTAGCTATCTGAGCTTCGAGTTGCACACTTCCAAGACCGGTGTTAACAGGCACAACACTGAAGCGGTTGCCCGGATTAGCCATATACTCACGCAGGAAGCTGCTCATGGCTAACTCATTGTGGAGCTGTAACAGATTCTCTTCAATATTGGCATTAACCGTCATCTGGGCCTCAGCCATCTGACGGGGGTCTATAACACGGTGACGTGCCTGGAAGTCGGATATATCACTGTCTACAATACCTAACTCTTCTTCTATCACCTTAAGACGGTCATCAATGAATTTCGAGGTAGATACGGCCATAAGATTACGATTCTCTACCCAGTTACCGTTATATATATCAATGACAGTGTTGAGTATGTCATTAGCACGGGCTTTTGACACATCATCAATCGAAATCTTGATAACTTCAGCCTCTTGGTCCACAAGGTCTACCTTAAGTTTTGAACAGTAATGTTCCACAGCTGACTGAAGTCCCATACGTATGACCTTGATTTCAACCGGCTCCTCTTCGGGATAACGTTCGGCACATTCGGGATTAGGAACAATAGTCACACGACCGAGCGGAGTATTAACCATACTCTGGCCGGACTTGAAAGGCACAACGTCGCTGTACTTTTTTTTCTTACCGTCAATGCTCGTTTTAAACTTATAAAGTTCGCCGCTACCGTCAGGATTAAGCCGCATAATCATTGTAGCACCCTGGTCCACGTCAAGGTCAGCGAAGCTTATAAGAAACGGTAATGTCTTACCGTACAGCGTTGTACCGTGCGGTATGCCTCGCTCCACATAGTTCATAGTCAGAGTCAGACGCTTTACTACTTCAAGCATAATGGCCGGCGACTGGAATGTAATCACTTCATTATTAACCAGAGTGTTACCGCTGCCAAAGCCAAAAGTTGCAAAAGCATTAGAGAAATCCACACCACCCGAACTCTCCTGATCTTTAATCAGAACTTCGGTATATCGGTTGTAGCTTGGCTGACGTGTAACACAGTAGAGGGCACCTAACAGCATGAACAGTATTACGGAAAGTGCGAACCACTTCCAATGCTCTGCACACTTACCATAGAAGTCCTTGAGCGAGAAGTATTCGGGCTCCTCACGTCGGCTGCGGGCGGAAGTCTTTTCTTTCATGTCTCGTGTCTAATTTATTAGATTGACGCACATAAAGCAATTTTATTGCCTTAGCTGACCTGTTATCTTACCAAAAGTATAGTAACTACTGTTGATGCTACCGAAGTGAGTAATGAAGCCACCGATACCCAGAATGATGCCGACATAGTCGTATTGCCGTTGTTAGTGGTCTGACGCTTACGATAGTCATTAGGCTCCACATATATTATATCATCTTGCTTCAGATAATATCCCGGACTGTTTAGTAATTGCTGGGCATTGGTCATATCAAGACGGTAACTGTTCATAACACCGTTTTCTTCACGCATTACCAACACGTTGTCACGTCGTCCCTGTATATTGATATCGCCGGCAAGCGTCAGGGCATCAATAACGGTCAGGTAATCGTTATTGGTATCGTAACGTCCCGGATTTCGTACTTCACCCAACACACTCACACCGGTATTAAGAAACTCAACAGTCACAACCGGATCCTTGATAAGATTACGTCCCATAAGCTCACCCTTGATAAAACCGGCAAGTTCCTCGCGGGTCATACCTTGTATATGCAGTGTACCGAGCACAGGAAAATCTATGTTACCGTCTTTAGTAACTGTATATGCAGCCAGACCTTCAGCCTGTGCCGCTGTGTTGCGTAATACCGAACCGGTACCACTCTGCGGAGTAGTCTGCCCCAGACGGTTGCTAACCACATTGAGATTGAACAAC
Organism: uncultured Porphyromonadaceae bacterium; assembly: GCA_947177575.1. GTDB lineage: Bacteria > Bacteroidota > Bacteroidia > Bacteroidales > Muribaculaceae > Lepagella. The sequence continues at coordinate 25,381 of CAMWVA010000011.1, forward strand.
TCGGCCAAAGCAGGGTCTTTGGACTTGATAACTATCGACAGCTTGTCTTCGGGTTCTATACGTATGGCACGGCGGGCAGCCATTTCGGTCACCGCAACTGTATCCAAATCCTGAAAGTAGGCAATGTTCTTGGGGGTACAGCTACCCAAAGCAAGAACTATAAATGCCATGACGCTGCTATTCAGCAGTAATTTTTTGATCGATATCATGATTATTGGTTTGTTGTATGTTTTCTTACCCGGCTGCCTGCCGGATTGAAAATGCAAAATTACATATTTCCCTTCATATTTTCAACTTTCAGCCTCACAGCAACTTTTTTTGACCTTTTTTCCATTTTGCAATATTTTATTACGAGTCTTCACGTTATAACTATAAGATCCGGCTTCGGTTTTCACCTCTGCCGGACAGAGCTATCTAACCATATATCTAAACGTGCAAAAACTCTTTACATTATGTCTGATACTTTCCGTTCGCCCGATGGTCTGTTCCGTTCCGACCCAAGGGTACTCGAACTGTTGTCGCAATCATTCGGTGACATCTCGGCAGCCGGCACCGAAATCATCAACCTTGAGGCCATACTGAATCTGCCTAAAGGTACAGAACACTTTGTAGCCGATATACACGGAGAACACGAAGCATTCCAGCACATTCTCAAAAACGCCTCAGGTAACATCAAACGTAAGGTACGCGAACTCTTTGCATCAAGTCTGCGCGAAGAGGATATACAACAGCTTTGTACGCTGATATACTATCCGTCACGCAAACTTGCTCTTATAAAGAGTAACGAGTCTGACCTCAACAATTTCTATCAGGTCACTCTCAACCGTCTTGTTAAAGTTCTGCAGAGCATATCGTCAAAATACACACGTTCCAAAGTACGTAAGAATCTTCCTAAAGAATTCGCCTATATAATCGAGGAACTCCTGCACGAGGCTCCTTCGGACGAAAACAAACAGTCCTACTACAACCAGATTATCTCTACTATCGTCTCCACGCAACAGGCTGATTCCTTTATTAAGGCTATCTGTCGTGTTATACAACGCCTCAGTATAGACCAGTTGCATATACTCGGTGATATATATGACCGAGGTCAGGGTGCCCATATAATCATGGACACTCTGAATAACTATAAGCACTACGATATACAGTGGGGTAATCACGACGCTTTGTGGATGGGAGCCGCCGCAGGCAACGAATGTTGTATCGCCAATGTGCTGCGTATATCGCTACGTTATGATAACATGGCTACTCTTGAAGACGGTTACGGCATCAATCTCGTACCGCTCGCCACGTTCGCTATGGAGACCTATGTCGACGACCCATGCCAGGTCTTCGAGCCTAAGGTATCAGCCGATACCACAAATACCCTGTCACTTAAGAGCCGTAAGTTGATAGCCCGTATGCACAAGGCTATAACTGTAATACAGTTCAAACTTGAAGGTGCTCTTATAGAACGTTACCCTGACTGGAAGATGAATGACAGGCGTCTGCTACACCACATCGACTTTGAAAAAGGTACCGTCAATATCGAAGGGAAGGACTATCCTCTGCACGATTCACACTTTCCAACTATTGACCCTGCCGATCCTTACCGCCTGACTGCCGAAGAACGTGAGCTTATGGATAAACTCACACATTCATTCCAAGTAAGCGACAAACTTAAGGCGCACATGGATATCTTCTTCGCTCATGGTGCCATCTACACTATCTGCAACTCAAATCTGCTTTTCCATGCCTCTATACCTCTTGAAGCTGACGGCTCACTGCGTACAGTACGTGTAGGCAAGCACGAATATAAAGGACGCGAGCTGCTCGACCACATAGGAATGCTGATGCGTGCTGCTTTTAACGCTGATACTCCGGCCGACATAAAACATTTCGCTACAGACTATTATTTCTATCTGTGGTGCGGTCCTGACTCACCGCTCTTTGACAAGAAGAAGATGGCAACATTTGAACGTTATCTGCTCGCTGATAAGGGCGTACAGGCAGAACCTAAAGGACATTATTACAAACTGCGCGAACAGGCCGATATATGCGCACGTATACTCGACGCCTTCGATGTCAAAGGCGAACACCGTCATATCATCAACGGTCATGTACCTGTCAAGGTAGGCGAAGGTGAGAATCCTATTAAGGCCGACGGTATGCTTATGGTCATCGACGGTGGTTTCTCAAGAGCTTATCACCATACCACAGGTATAGCTGGCTACACTTTGGTATATCACTCGCGGGGTTTCGAACTTGTACAGCACGAGCCTTTCACATCAGCTGAAGACGCCATAAGTCAGGGCACCGACATTAAGAGCATAACACAGGTAGTGGAACTCAATTCACAGCGTGTGCGTGTACGTGACACAGACAAAGGCACCGAACTTCAGAGCCAGATTGACGAACTTCTCGAACTGCTTTATGCCTACCGTCATGGTCTCATCAAGGAGAGGAAGTAAGAGGTCTCCCATTGACAGTATCGATAATATAAGGAGGCCGTCCTTTAGTTTCGATAAAGATACGTCCGATATACTCCCCTATTATCCCTAAGCATAGTAATTGAAGACCGCCTAACAGCAGCATCACACATAGAAGTGTGGCGAAGCCGCGCACCGGGTCTCCGTAACAGGCATATTTCACAAGAGCATACAGGAGATAAATGAATGCTCCTATACTTATGGTTATACCTGAAATCGAAGCGAAACGCAGTGGTGCGGTAGTAAAACCTGTAAGACCCTGTAGAGCCAGTGCCACAAGCTGTCGCGGTCCGAACGATGACTTTCCGCCGGCACGGTCCGCAACGTCGAAGTCTATACCATGCTTGGAGCCACCTATCCAGCTGAACATGCCTTTGGTGTAACGCTGTGTTTCACGCATTGAAGTCAGCGCATTTACTGCCCGGCGGTCGAGTAGACGGAAGTCTCCGACTCCGGGCATCATTTCTATACTTGTCAGAGATTGCAGAGTCTTGTAGAATATCGAAGTGAGATGATGACGCAGCCACGGCTCACGTCCGCGACTGCGACGCCGTCCGTAAACATCGGCATAGCCTAACTCCCAATACCGTACCATCTCCGGCACGACTTCGGGCGGATGCTGAAGATCGGCATCCATCACTACCACCGCATCACCTTTGGCAAGATCAAAACCTGCCAAAAGAGCATTCTCTTTACCGAAGTTACGAGCAAGGTCAACCACCGTCACACGAGGGTCGGAACGTCGCAGAGTATTAAGCACTGCTAACGTATCGTCACGGCTGCCGTCATTGACAAACAGAAACTCCCATTCATAGTCCGTCATGTGCGGTATTTCTCCATGAGCAGACATCTCAACATCGGCGGCATATACGTTGTCCAATTCTCCGGCCGCTAACGCACATAGACGTGCATGAAGCGCCGGAAGATTGACAGCTTCATTATATGCAGGTATAAGTATGGTTATCTTTTTCATTTCTTATCTGTCAGGTCAGTAACGGTCACCGGGGTCTGCCACACGTCTGGTTACATGCCATTTTCCTGCAGCCGGTGTCACAGTATATTCAATGCCGTCTCGTTCTGTCACGTACACATTATAATATTCATCTGTTAATAACTGCGCACCTGCAGGAATTGTATCATACACTTCTCCACGCAATGTCGGCCACGGTGCGTCACTGCCACGCAGATATAATCTCAGGTTTTCCAGCAGATACACATCGTCACCGTCAGGTACACCGCGTGCACGCCACAATGTCAGCAGAGGCTGACTGTCATCGGGAGTCACCTGCATGTCAACTACTCCGTCCGGAGTGTGCATATAAGCTTCGGCAAATTGCAAGTGTTCTTTACCCAAACGCCATTGCCAGAATGACACCACACTAAGCTGCAACACCGTCACAGCTGCTATGGCCAGTCCGAGACCATAACGCGGACGTTTGATATATTCCTTACTCCATGATGCCAAAGCGATAAGAGCGAAAAGCTCGGCATACCACCCACTGCGTCCTACCACACCGCTTACAACACTTATAGCCGCAGCAGGAAAAGTGGCTAAAGCAAAAATACCGGCACGACTACGCAGCATAGCAACAAGCGATTGCCTGCCTGAAGCGGTAAAGACACTTATGGCCATTATCAGCCACAATACTCCTGCTATAATGTCTGATTTAAGAAAGAGCCACAGAGGTGTATCGTCAGGCACTCCGCCGCCTGTTGCAGTCAGGAAACGGCTCCATAGCGCCGGCGAACAAATCGTAAAGGCCGCACCCAGACAGAAGCATATCGCAAGCCGCCGTTCACGGCCAGCCGGGATACGTCGGTTAAGCCACATATAACCCGTATAACCGATTATCAACGGTAATGCACCGGCTTCATGACCGCAACCTCCTACAAAAGCTATAAGACACATCCACCACGGCGTATAAGACGGCTTTCTTCTATCCGTAATCAGAAGCACACTGCCGAGCATAAACACCGACGCCCAAACATAATTGGTATTGCAGGCATAAAGAAAAAATGAATCCCACCATGGCATTACTGTCCATAGACAGGCTATAAGAGCCACAGGCAACCAGCCTCGTCTCAGTCCGGCACACCTTACAGCCGCCCAACACATACCGGTTGCTCCCGCCGCTCCGAGTACAGCACGCAACCAACGGGGAGCTTCAGCTACAAGAGGCAGAACATAGTTACCCCAGCGCCCGTTGACATAAAGCCAGTGACGTACACACCAAACTCCGTATTTCCACCACGGCACACTGTAAGGTTCGGCACCTCCTACTATACACGCATAGCCCAGGTCATCGCCTGCCGGAACTACATACCAGTAGTACACAAGGCTCAAACCCAGGCTTATAATCAGCAGCCACTGCCATAGGGCTACACGACGAAGCATACTCACTGTTCGACAGCTGCGAACTCCATCAGATAAGCCTTGATGAAGTCGTCTATCTCACCGTCCATCACACCGCCGACATCCGATGTCTGATGATTGGTACGGTGGTCCTTGACACGGCGGTCATCAAACACATACGAACGTATCTGACTGCCCCATTCTATTTTCTTCTTTCCGGCTTCGATTTTAGCCTGCTCCTCCATACGGTGGTTCAATTCCTTCTCATAGAGTATGGATTTGAGCTGACGCATGGCGTTCTCTTTATTCTTAGGCTGGTCACGGGTTTCGGTGTTTTCGATAAGTATCTCTTCCTCTTCGCCGGTGTAAGGGTCTTTATACTGATAGCGAAGACGCACGCCCGATTCCACCTTGTTCACATTCTGACCGCCGGCACCGCCCGAACGGAATGTGTCCCACGACACACGGGCTGTCTCGACATTAATTTCGATAGTATCGTCAACCAACGGAGTAACGAACACAGAGGCAAACGAAGTCATACGCTTGCCCTGTGCGTTATAGGGGCTGACACGCACCAGACGATGCACACCGTTTTCGCTCTTAAGAAAACCGTAGGCATAATCGCCCTCTATATTTATAGTAACTGACTTAATACCGGCTTCATCACCTTCAAGCAGCTGTGCTATCGAAGTTTTGTAACCGTGACGTTCGGCATAACGCAGATACATACGCATAAGCATCTGTGCCCAGTCCTGACTCTCTGTACCGCCGGCTCCGGAGTTTATTTTAAGCACTACGCCGAGTTTATCTTCCTCGCGGCGCAACATGTTACGCAATTCGAGTTTCTCAAGTGTCTTGATGACCTGAGCGTACAACTCATCTACCTCATCTTCAGTCATCAGACCCTCCTTAACGAAGTCGAAAGCAAGCTCAAGTTCGCCGCACATTTTATCTATCTCTTCGTATGAGTCTATCCAGAAGTGAAGTTCCTTAATCTTACGCATCTGAGCCTCGGCCTTATCGCGGTCATCCCAGAAGTCAGCTACGTGTGTACGCAGTTCTTCCTCTTCTACTTCTATCTTCTTATTGTCAACATCAAGGTAATGCCGCAGCGCTTCCTTGCGCTCAAGGGCTTCCTTCAGCTGGTCTTGTGTGGTCATATATCTGTTTTATTCTTATTTATCGTCGTACATACTCTCTATCTCAGCGGCATAGCGTCGCGCCACGATAGGACGTCGTACCTTCATGGTGTTGGTTACCTCGCCGTTCATTATCGAGAAGTGATTCGGCAGCAGGGTTATCTTCTTTATTTTCTCATATTCAGCCACTCCTTTCTGCACTTCATTGATCTGAGACATCATGAAGTCTATGGTGACCGGAAGGCGCAGCAGCTGTTCGGTATCTTCACTACCGAGACCTTTACGTTCGGCCCATTTACGCAGCTGCGAAAGATTAGGTACCACAAGAGCAGTCACATATTTACGGTTATCGCCTATCACAGCGACCTCATCTATATATTTGTTTTCAGCCAGACGGCTCTCAAGCATCTGAGGAGCGATATATTTGCCGTTCGAGGTCTTGAAAAGGTCTTTGACACGCTCGGTCAGTACAAGGGCTCCACGCTGTGTGAAGTAACCGGCATCACCGGTACGAAAATACCCGTCGGCTGTAAAAGCCTGTTCGTTAGCTGCGGGATTCTTATAGTAACCCGGGGTCACTGTAGGACCCTTGACCAGTATCTCACCATTCTTATCTATTTTGACATCCACACCGTCAAGCGGCATACCCACCGTGCCTATCTGATAGTCATATTCACGGAAACAGCTTACCGTAGCTGTAGTCTCGCTAAGACCGTAACCTATCTTGACATCAATGCCTACCGAACGCATAAACTCTACTATACGGTCGCTAAGAGGAGCTCCGGCCGTCGGAAACATATTGGGGTTAGGTATGCCTATGGCGTCTTTGAGTTTCTGGAATATACGTCGGTTCCAAAACTGATATTCCTTTTCCAGATACCAGGGGGCCTTACGGTTCAGACGACGGTAGTCGAGATTACGACGATGGCCTATACGCAGTGCACGATTGACTGCCGTACGCTGTAAAGCAGACATACGGGATATTTTCTCCTTCACACCGGCATAGACTTTTTCCCAAAACCGGGGCACACAGGTCATAAGATTGGGATGTACCGTGTGTATGGTATCCTGTATCAGACGCGGGTCGTAATTGACGGCTATGGCGACTCCTTTGGTAAGGCAGAAGAAACACCATGCCTTCTCAAGTATATGGCTCATCGGCAGGAAGGCCATAGACAGTTCGGTATCGCTGACGTTGGTCAGCATCTTCAGATGCGCTTCCATAGCGGCATCATAGTTGGAATGTGTTATACACACTCCTTTAGGCTCGCCTGTAGTTCCCGACGTATATATTAGTGTGGCCATATCCTCAGGCAGCCCGCGCTCCATACGCTGACTGACAAGTTCTCTTACGGCATCATCAGCCTCCATACCGAGACGCACGAAATCGTCCCAGAATATACTGACCGTATCATCGGCCTCCAGTTTCAGACCGTCGTTCTTAAAGACTATAATATGCCTTATTTTTTCCGGATGACGCCGCCAGTAACTTACAGCTAAAGGATACTGATGTTTATCACCGACAAACAGCACGGCAGCTTCACCGTTCGAGACAATGAAGTCATATTGTTCCTGTGAGCTGCTCGAATAGAGTGGTATGACAGCTAAGCGGTTGCGGAAAGCACCGAACTCCGTTATCAGTATCTGCGGTGTGTTGGGCGAGCAGATGGCTATGGTATCCTTCTCGGCCAGGCCCATGCGTGCAAGGGCACGTGAGGCTACTTCGACCTGGGTCTTAAATTCATTCCAGGAAGTCGACAGCCACTCTCCGTCCTTACGCCAGCAGAAGCGGTACGCTTCGCGGTCACCGTACTTCTCGGCCTGACGGTCTATCATCTCTACAAGTCTGTTTGCCATATACTCTGTGCTTTGTGGGTGTGGTGTGTCCGTATGTATCCGATTATGCCGGATACATACGGACACACTGTTATAACACACTTTGCCGCCGCAAAGTTAACACTTTTTCACCACACAGCCATAATCACTTGTCGCTGCGCAGACGCTCGAAGTAGAAATCAAGCACATCTTTAGCAGCTGTAAACGAAGACTGCTCGTTGTTGAGCACACGCATCTCTTTCTGCTCGAGAAGTGCCTTGACTTCGGGACGTTGGTAGAAATGAGCACGCAGTTGTTCGTCGATTGTCTCTATCATCCAGTATTTAGCCTGCTCGTTACGCTTGCGCTCGAAATAGCCTGTTTCTTTCACGTATGCGAAGTAACGGTCTATCATATCCCACACTTTGTCGATGCCGAGTTCGTAATAGCCGCTATAGGTCAGTACCTCCGGACGCCATTTACTCGGTGTGGGCGGAAAGAGATGAAGTGCGTTTCGGAATTGTCCGGCTGCTAAGTTCGCACGGTCTATATTGTCGCCGTCGGCTTTATTGATTATTATGCCGTCAGCCATTTCCATAATGCCTCGCTTTATGCCCTGAAGTTCGTCGCCTGTGCCGGCAAGCTGTATGAGCAGAAAGAAGTCTACCATCGAATGTACGGCAGTTTCGCTCTGACCTACTCCGACGGTTTCGACAAAGATATTATCATAACCGGCTGCTTCGCAAAGCACTATGGTCTCACGTGTCTTACGTGCCACACCGCCGAGAGATCCGGCTGAAGGGGAAGGACGTATAAAGGCATCGTGTTCCTGCGAAAGTTTCTCCATACGTGTCTTATCACCTAAGATACTACCCTGTGTGCGTTCGGAACTCGGGTCAATAGCAAGCACAGCTAACTTTCCGCCCTGCCGCAGCACATGCAATCCGAAGACATCGATTGAGGTGGATTTTCCTGCGCCAGGCACACCGGTGATACCTATACGGCGTGAATTACCACTATGTGGCAGACACTTTTCTATCACTTCCTGTGCTATGGCCTGATGAGCTTCAGCAGTACTCTCAATGAGAGTGACAGCCTGTCCGAGTATACTTACATTACCCTTGAGTATACCTTCCACATAATCAGATACACTCAGCTGACGACGTCGGGCCGTGCGGCGATAGGGATTAACTATAGGCTGCGATGTTACGCCGCTATTGACCTGCAGCCCTTTGTACTGGCTATCATTCTCAGGATGCCGGTATTGTGTTTCGGTTGTATGTTCCATGGTGTTATATTCTTGGGGATTTAATATATGTTTTTCTCTCGTTACGGGAGTTGACAGGTTTATTTCTTTACACCGGCCACAGGGACCTTTACTACAGGGTGCAGCGGGTCGTCAGTTACTACTTCAACATAAATACGGAAAGGACCGTCCGGAAGAAGAGATGTTTTCAGTACTCCCTCTACACGTGCCTTCTTGCCGGATTTTACACTCTGTGGCTGGCGCTTTATTTTCAAAGCAGCCGACCCCGGAAGCACACGCACTACATTGAGGCGACGTTTACCTTCGTTAGCTATCTCAAATTGCCAGCGAGCATCTTTGTTGCCGCTGATTTCGCCTACTTCCGCTATCACAGGGATTATGCGTATCGCCGGAGCATTGTTGAGATCACCGCCGCTGACCCGGCTCAGATCGGGAGTTATATCGGCTGTCACTTTCAGAGGCACAGTTTCGTCAGCTTCTGCTGAAGGACGTACTGTATAATCGTAACTGACTTCGCCAAGTTGCGGCAGTTCCGTAGTATTCAGATATATACTGAATGTTCCTACTTCTCCAGGTCCGATAGAGGGAGTAGCAAGGTCGATTTCTATTCCAGGTCCACCCCCTGATACCTGAGGTATTATCGGCTTATCACTTGTATTGTATAGCTTTATATAATTGTGGCGTCCGGAGCCCTGACGTACCTTGCCGAAGTCTATATGGTCTGTCGACATACGCAGAGCACCGGCTATCACAGGATAGTCGGTGTCAAGAGTTGCCGGTGTACCGATGACAGTACCTTTTATATATATCGTGGTAAGGTCACTTTCATCTCCCATATATACTTTAACAGTTTTCTCGAAACGTCCGGGGCGTCCTAAAGGATTGTAAGTAAAGCTTATCTTAGCCGTATCGCCAGGCATTATCGGTTCGTCGGTATATGCTGCTCCGGTGCAGCCGCAGCTCGGTCGCACACGGTTGATATAGGTAGGCTCCGGACCGTGATTCACAAGCAGAACGCTGCCTGTCTGCGGTCCCTCGGCCTCCCTCATTACACCGAAGTCATAATTTGTAGCCAGCCATTCTATTTCGGCCATACCGGTCTGATATACAGCTATAGCAGATATACAGACCAGCAGACTTCTCAACAGACCTTTCATAAACTACTGTTTATTTACCGGGCACTACTGTGCCCTTTATCTTTATACGCACTTTCTTAGGGTTGCCGTTGGTCTTTATTGTAACGGTTTTCTCAAAAGCTCCCGGTCGTGCTAAAGGATTATATGTGACTTTAAGTTTCGATTTCTTTCCCGGTGCTATCGGTGCTTCAGGAAATTCAGGCTGTGTACATCCACATTCGGCTGTAGCGTTAAGTATCACAAGATTACCGTCGCCTGTGTTGGTAAACTCAAATTCATGACTTACCGGTCCGCCACTCTCTTTGATTACACCGAAATCATACACCTGCTCACTGAACTTGGCCGATGCCTTCTTTCCGCCGCCTCCGAAAGCGGGCACTGCTATCACACATGCTACAAAGAGCATCATTAGTTTGATTGCAAGTTTCATATCTTTAACTGTTTTTTCCTGTTTGCTTTTAATTTATCCGTTTTATTATTCAGACATTTCTCCCCCCGCTTTGGTTTACCCCCGCGACAGGACTTGTCATATATCTTGACTTACTTTCTTACTTATTAGAATAGAATGAGTCAGCAAAGTTAAGTCAAGTTTTTCAGACTACCATAGCTCTTCAATATTATCATTACACATTTCAGGTTCCTATTATGTGAGAAACATCACATAATAGGAACCTGAAATGTGTAACCATCCCGAACCTACCTATTCTTGCGTTCGTTCTTCAAAAGAAGAATTTCCAAAATAATCTGTGTTCTTGACAGCTACTGACCCGGTAAGATATGTTGTGATTAAGGTAGTAAGGAATATGGGGTCAGGAATGAGTGGAGGATTTGAGCAGATGACAGTGCATCAGATTGCCTTCGCCGTCACGCAGGTGCATACCGTTGCCTTCACAATGACGCCACATAGCACACTCGGCACAGGCACCGCGACGCATCCACGAACGGTCACGGTAAGGTCCGAAACGCTCCTGCCATACTGTCCAGAAATCATCACGGTAGATATTGCCTTGCGTATAGTCGGCTCTTATGCTCGGACAGGCGCCTATACTCCCGTCAAGTAGCACAGAAGCCACATTCACTCCGGCTGCACAGTCAAAGAAGTAATCGCGTACCTCTCCCTCATAGCCGCCCATAAAACCTTCGCAGCAAAATGAAGCACGGATAAGACCCTCTTTGCGTGTAGCCTTTATAAATTCCATAAGACGTTCAAGCTCGTTGGAATCAAGTTCAAATTCCGGATATTGCGCGGCTCTTCCGGCCGGAAATACGGTAAAAAGACGCCAGCGTTTCACTCCGGCTTCGATAAGTAACTGTTTCAATTCGTCAAGACGTGCTAATGAACGGCGGTTGACACACGTCACGACATCGAAATTCAAGTCAGTTGCCGCTACTACCCGTTTTATGGCTTCATACGCACGTCTGAACGACTGTGGATGACACCGCATCCAATTATGGTCTTCTTCGAGACCGTCGAGACTAATAGTGATATTATGCAATCCGGCACGGCGTAGGCTCATCAGACGCTCTTCTGACAGCAGCAGACCGTTGGTAACAAGGCCCCACGGCACTTCACGGTCATAAAGCTGCCGCCCTACTTCCTCTATGTCGCGGCGGACCAACGGTTCACCGCCTGTAATAATAACATTCAACCGGTGACGGTCAACATGAGGAAGTAGCGAATCGACAACCCTGATAAAGTCAGCACCCGGCATATCCGGTACAGCAGAAGAGCTTTTACAGTCGCTGCCGCAATGCCGGCAACTGAGGTTGCAACGCCATGTACACTCCCAGAACAATTGTCTCAACACATGTACACGGCGTCGTTCCTCCTTTACCTTTCTGTTGAGTTCAAGAAGTACCCGCTGCTTCAGACTCAGTCGCTTCATTGTTCCGTAGGTTTCTCCTTAAGCTTGAAATTAACTTCCGCCTTAGCAGTACCTCTATACCAACCGCTTCCGTCATTTTTATCTTTGACATATTCCAGTTCTACCACTACCGTATCAGGCTGAAGCGCAGCAGTAGGTGGTATACATATTACTTTGACGGTCTTCATAGGAAATATAATATCCGTTGCTCCGTAACGACCAAAATCATCAGTCACCGTTCTGAAAAATACTTCTTCCTGATAAGCAGACTCACCTACTTCTGCAGAAATATTTTCTGTAACTTTAATAATAGCATCGGGTACAGGAGCCTCATCTTTCTCAGTAGTCACTATACCCTTAACCTCAAACTCAGCGGTAGGTGTACCATACATCAATACCTCTTCTTCATTGGAACAGCTTATACCTAAGAGACTCAGAATAGTGGCGCAAATGCCAGCCCATAAACTTGAAAATTTAAATGATGTCATAATCTGTGTTATTTAGTTTGTGTAAAGTAAATACAAACACTTTGTCCGAACTATCGGAGATTTCGGATATGTCCTGACGGACACTTTCGGGCACTTCGACACAACCGACAAGAGAGCTGTCAGAAGTAAGAAATCTTACTATATGAAATCCGCTCACCGAATAAATAAAGGACATAAAATCCTGCTCATCACTGAATATTCCTTCACATACTCCAGTCTCCTCATAGATTTCGTATGATAATATATCTTCCTTACTTATACCTTCTATCCAGATGCCTTCATTCATGTCAACCGTACAACTGACACAACGTGTTGGCACGCGATGTCCATAAGGTTCTTCCTCAATTTCTGACATTCTCGTAACAAAAGGATAATTACGCAGATTGGGAATGAGAGACGGAAAGAAATCATAGGAAAAACCAGGAGATTCAAGATCACTATCATCCTTACTACAGGAGCTGAAAAGCACGCTGAGGCAAAACAACAGAAATATTATAAGTCGGTAGAGTTTCATGTCAGGTTTATTTTTTCGCAAAGTTAGTGGTATAGTAGCTAAGATACACAAAAAATTTGTGCGGAAATTGTGCGGAAATGTTATTCTACCAGCTGACCGTACTATGCAAAGTTAATATTAATCTATTTACAATAAGCGTATTATGCCATCTATGACTTTGACGCTTACTTTTTCGTTAAATACCTTAAAGCCTAACGACTCACGACGCGAAGATATACTGCCTTTAGTACGTCCGAGCAGGCAGCTCATCTGTGTCGGCGCTACATGACACTTCACAAGATAAGCTGTGTGCAGGTCGAGTTGTGTGAGTTTACCGCCTGTGAGCAACTGCAAGTTGGTCTTGAAGTCAGGTGAGGCCTGAAGTATTACCTCTTCCAACTGACGCCAAAGAAGGCTATCGTCTTTAATAATACTTTTCTCCTCAATATGGTGTTGCAGCAAACGATAAGCATCTGAATCAACTATACGGGACGAAAGACCGATATTTCTTTCCGTACTCTCTTGATAAAGCTTCATAAGCTCATTACGCAGCCGTTCTCTAAGCATCTCTGTTGAGTCGTCGGCACGCAAAGGCTCACAGTTCGTAGCCTCGGTTCCGTCAGGGAGCAGTAGATTATTAGGTGTTTTATTATCACTCGGCTGCACATCTATTCTTTTCTCACGGGACAATGCCTCACGCAAAGCTCCGATGTTGGCCAACGCTATCCTCAACCTGAGCAACTGCCGCTGATTCTTATATTTAAGATAAAATACAACCGCCACTAATGCCAACATACCGAAAAGCAGCCAGAAAGCCCGACGTTCATAACGTATCTTATCGGCTTCGGCCTTGTAACGTTCTCGTTCATGCACCTGATAATTATACATCGAGTTCTGAATCAGAGCTGCCTCATCATCATGTCTCGAAAGTAAAGATTCTATAACTTCGCGATACTCCCTAACATAACGCAGTGCAGTGTCGGCAGGAAGATAGCCCGACATCTCGGGAGCCAACAATATCTTATAACCGTTCTGACGATTGCGCGGACTCGAACTGGCCACAAGTTTGTGGGCATAATGATAAGCAGAGTCAAGACGACCGGCAGCAAGATAAATCTTTGCGGCATAAGCTGACGAAATACTGAAATAATCAGGACTTATGAAACGCATTACCGGTCCGATAAGTGACACAGCGAGATCCACCCGTCCCTCTTTTTCACTTATAGCGGCAAGATACATATCCTGTGGCCATACAGCCTCCGGACACACCAATTCGGCTATCTCCCGGGCTTTCAGAAATTCGCTTTCAGCCGCGCCGTATCTGCCGTTATGCAGATAGACAGCTCCTAACAGCTGACGGTCATCTATATAGTTTAACGAATCGCCTGTTATTGAATCCAGTCTTATACTTTCCTCTAAATACGGTACTGCCTGTTCATACAGACGCAGTGTATTCAGCAACCGTCCTGTCTGACTTGATACAGTGCTTCTAAGCTGCAAATATTCCTCACCCTCCGGTATAGCATCGAGTGCATTCTGAAAATACCGCAATGCCGTAGGGAAATCGCCCATATCGCTATACACCCTACCTCCATAGTATAAAGCCTCCGGATACAATGCTTTATCACGGTGACGCCTGTAATAGTCAATAATATCAAGCACCAGACTATCCGAAGTATGCACTATATAGGCTTTATCCTTGGCCTTGATACTCAGCAAGTCATAGTAATGCCGGTCGTTCTCGCCAAGACCCTCCGCCTCAATACTGTCAAGCGCCTGCAAAGCAGCCGTAGGGTCTTCCTGCACCATACGCCCCACAGCTGTAAGACGTGCATCATGGTCCCGATGCCCGCAAGCACCCGGAAGTATAAGCAATATCAGTATGATATACAGATATATCCGCATAGCTCTAACCACTGATACACGTAAGGTTCTATACTAAAAACTACTTCAGCTCACAAATTTACAACTTTTTCATTATTATTTGGGAACTTAATTTTAAATTACTATCTTTGTCTTCGGATATAAATATCGTAATAGTGATAATTAAAGCTCATATCAGCATCTAATATTCAGTATAATGATAATTAATTTCGACACTGTCTCGCCTGTTGAAATTATCCGGGAACTCGGCCTGCGTTTCCGGGACTACCGTATGCGCCTTAATCTCACACGCAGGGAAATTTCAGAAAAGACTACCGTCAGTATGACAACCCTCTATAAATTCGAGACCGGCCGTGTCACGGACCTCTCGATGCTCACCTTGTTGAAACTACTACGTTGCATAGGGATGCAACAGAACTGTGACCAACTGATTCCTGACCTTCCTGAATCTCCCTATCTCTATACCGAAAAAAACAAAAAGAAACAGCGTATACGCCATCCACAAAAATGAATACTCTTATAGTCCGACTCTGGGATAAGGAATTAGGCAGACTGGTGCAGGATCCTGAAAAGAACCTCATCTATTTTATGTTTAATCCTACCGTAATCGAACGTCCCGACGTAGCGCCGCTCACCAATCCCAAAGGTCAATGGAATCCTAACCTTCCGGTATACGGCAGCTCCGGTATGTTATATCAGGGATTACCTCCTTTCATTGCTGATTCATTACCAGATTCTTGGGGAAACAGACTGTTTGACCAATGGGTAAAAAAAAATCGCATATCCCGTCATCGTATCACGCCGCTCTATAAACTCATGTTTATAGGTAAGCGAGGTATGGGTGCTTTGGAATTTGAACCTGCTGCTCGTGAACTCGAACACTCACAGAGAGTAGACCTTAACGCCCTCTATAGTCTATCTCTCGATATTATCGCAGACAGGCAGAATATAACGCTGAATAGCTCTGATGGTCTTACTCTTCAGACTCTGTTGGCTGTGGGCACTTCGGCGGGAGGACGACAGATGAAAGCTGTTATCGCTATCAATCCGGAGACAGGTGAAATACGCTCAGGACAGACTGAATGTCCTGCTGAATATGAATACTACATAGTTAAATTCGGTGAACCTGATATACCACTTGCCGAAATTGAGATGGCTTGTTACGAAATGGCAATTGACGCCGGAATAGACATGGAAAAATCAAGTCTATTCAGTGTCGAAGGAACAGCTCACTTTCTCACCCGACGTTTCGACCGTAAAAAAGGTAAAAAAATTCATATACAGACCTTAGCAGCATTGAATCCTGCCGCCACATCTTACGAAGATCTTATAGATACGTGCCGTAGATTAAATTTAAGTGAAAATGAAGTAAGAGAGATTTTCCGACGAATGGTCTTTAACGTAATGATTAACAATACTGATGATCATAATAAGAATTTTTCTTTTCTTCTTGAAGAGAACAATGAGTGGCACATTGCACCGGCATACGACATGACTTTTATATTTAACCGTTACGCAACGGGTCCGCAGGCGGAACGTTGTATGTCGCTTTATGGTAAAACAGCCGACATCACTTCAGCCGACTTAACAGAGTTTGCAAAAGATAACGGCATCCAGAACCCCGGCGCTATAATCATTAAGGTAGCAAGAGCACTGACAAAATTTCCGCAGCTTGCTGACAAATATGCTATCCCACCTAAATGGCGTCATATAATTCAGACTACTCTGCACGAAAACCTGACACGCTTTGGCTTTATGAGCCCCACCTTCCAGACTCTACCTCGACACGACACCTATGGACGTACAATCAGAGATCTAACTGTCACAGTCAATACCAAAGGATTGTTTGAGCTCTCGTTATTTCTTGACGGCAAAAAACGAAGAAAATTCTTCCGACCTGACACAGAACAGGGCCACATAATAGCAGCCTACAATCTGAACAAAGCGACAGCCCAAAGCCTCATCCACCTGATTGAGGTAGCCTTTCCACCTGAGAATTCCGATAAGTCTGATAATTCCGATAAATCTGATAATTCTGATAAATCCGATGAAACCCTGGTTTAAACACGCTTTTCTCTCAGCCGCCGGCTATGTTGTTGTCATAGCCGCCATAGCTGTCATCTTTCACT
>CAMWVA010000012.1 GCA_947177575.1 uncultured Porphyromonadaceae bacterium
GGCTGTTCGGTAATGCTGAAGCTTCTTATACTTTCCGAAATCTGTTTGCTAAGACCGACCGTCTGAAAGTGGGAATGACATATCAGTATATACACTGGTATTATCTTAACTGGGAGACTTTCGGCACTGCATCGTCAAAAGCCCGTATTCCCACCCAAAATGTTACCGATGTCTATATATCTTATTCATGGAAAGAAGATAGGTACAGTCTCTCGCTGAAGTGTGATAATATATTTGACAGGCTTGCCTACGACAATTATATGCTTCAGAAGCCGGGCCGTAGTTTTGGAGCTAAGTTCAGAATCTTCATAAATTAACTAAAATATATTAACCGCTTATGAGAAAGATTAAATTTCTGCTACTCTTATTCATATCCCTATCCGTAGCTTTCGGCATGACAGGGTGTAAGAGTAATGACGAACCCGGTAACTCCGATGGACCATCAGTCATTCAGGACTATCATTTTGACCTGTGGGTTGCTCTTGACCGTCACGGCGGTATAGGACGCGATGTGCAGACCCTTGTACGCAGCATTAACTCACTCGAGGCTGACCAGCCGGAAATTACTTTTCAGGGTGCCGGTACTGAAGTCAACTCACTGCTGTCGCTTGAAACCATACTCAAAGGTGCATATTACTATCAGGTGCCTGTATCGGGTGACCGTTTTGCCAAGTACGTTATCAGAAATAACGAGATTGAGGTAATTAAGGAACGCCGCTTTCAGACCAATACCTATTCCACACGTAAGTACACCCACGCATGGCTCAATGATAATACTCTTGTCATTATGGCCTCGAACGGTGATGGCGACAAAATCCTATGGACCAAGCTCAATGCCGACGACATGAGCATCATATCCGAAGGTACTCTTGATGTAAGTATGCCTGAAGGAGGAGTGGTATTCACAACTTCGGGTATTCTGACTTACCGTGCCTCGGACAATAAACTTTTCTATTTCTATTATGCCAAGAGCGGCGGTAAACGCGCTCAGCGTGTGACACCTATGATAACCGCTGTCATCAATCCCGTCACTATGGCCGTCGAGAGTAACACACCCTGTTTCCTTGATTGCGAAATGGTAGGCAGCGCTTATGGCGAATTACTACAGACTTCAACTTTTATTGATGGTAATAACAACCTTTATATAGCATGTTTCAATACTGACGCCGAAGGTAACGAACACAGTCATCTGCTGAAGATACCGGCCGGTTCCACAACCTTTGACCGGAATTATGACGGCTTTACTGCCGACGGTAAACTCATCTCGGTAATGTATATGGGTGACAATAAGGTAATGGCTTATGCCCGTGAAGACCAGAGAGGTACCGGAGTCGATGACTTCAGTCACTATTATATTGTAATCGATGTGGTAACAAAGGTAAACAGTCCCGTAACTTACAACGGTCAGCGTTTAGCCTACAGCAGCGGACGTTTCTCGTCGCGTATGGCCTACGTGAATCATAAGGCCTATATAGGCGTAGATGCCGAGGGACGTAGCCCGCAGATTTACATATACGATGTTAATACAGGTAAAACTTCTCTCGGCGCAACTATGGCACCGGGTTACTACTTTGAACAGATCAGAGTAGTGGAAAATCTTAGATAAGTATTTGGCTCATACTGAAGTATATAATAGTTTTTCTTTGTTTTTCTGAATATCCTCCCGGGGTGTTGATATTCCGGGAGGATGTTCCTTCAAATTTAAATTTTCAAAATTGCAGATATGAAACACTTTATTCTTATAATTATGCTTTTATGTTCTGTAACAGGCACAAAGGCGCTGGATTTCAACGATTGTCCTAAGGAACGCATCGCTATCCTTATGGTACATTTCGGTACTACGTTCGATGATACAAGATCACTTACCATTGATGCCATCAATGCTAAGGCACAGGAAATGTTTCCGGATGTAAAAGTTGTCGAAGCCTACACGTCACGTATCATTATCGATCGTCTCAAAAAGCGCGGTATATCGAAACCTACACCTCAGGAAGCCTTGCTACGTCTGGCGGCCGACGGATTTACTCATGTCGTAGTACAGGGTACCAATATCATAGACGGTATCGAAGCTGAAGTGCTGCGTAACGAAGCAGCCCGTATGGCACCGTTCTTTACTGAAATCCGTGTAGGACGTCCGTTGCTTTACTCTATTGAAGATTGTGAGAAAGTGGTAAGTATTCTGTCCGGACGTTATGGCCGATATACCGGCAAATCATCAGCTGTCCTACTTATAGGTCACGGCACATCGACACCGGCCAATGCCATATATTCACAGATTGATTATATGTTTTCTGCCAACGGAGCTCCGGCTTTTCATGTGGCTACTGTCGAAGGGTATCCTACATATAATACTACTCTTGCCCGTCTGAAAGCACAGCATGTCAAAAATGTAACACTCGTACCATTTATGTTTGTGGCCGGTGATCATGCCCGTAACGATATAGGTGTGGAATGGCGCGGGCAGTTAGAGCAAGAAGGGTACAAGGTATCGGCCGTTCTTGAAGGTTTAGGTCAGCTAAGTGAGATACAGGATATATACATTGAGCACATAAAGGAAGCTTTCGCTGCCCCTGTACCTGATGCGATGAGCCGTAAGAAATCCTATATCATGGAAAATCTTTAGATTGGATTATGTCAGGAGTTAGAAAAATAACGTTGATTGTCGACATTCTTATTCTGTCGGCTGTTGTAGCTGTAATAGTCTATTGTATATGGTTGAGGCCGACAAGAATCCTTGTAGTCAATCCGTTACCTGCGCAGTCAGCGGAAATCGTGCTTAATAATGACAGCCGTCATATCCGGGTTACATGTAAACCTATGGAAGAAGCGACGGATTTTGAGAAGTACGATGCCGTACTGATGTACGGACGCGGACTGTATCTTGACTCCTTACAGCTTCGGTCACTTGACAAAGCAGCAAAGAAAGGTGTACCGGTCTTTACCAACACACTGCGCAATTTCAGTTTTGTTGTCACACATAATCTTGATTCGACACAGTGTGCTCTGCTGCAACAGTATTTTTCAAATCCCTGTCGTGATAATTACCGCAATATGCTGCGGTATGTGAGAAATATTGCCACACCGAAACGTTTCGGTGACCATGACTATGCTTCGCCTGTCGAGATGCCTTCTGAGATGTATTATCATTTGGCAGCAGGTAAATATTTCAAAGACCCGGATAGTCTCACTGAACATCTTATAAAAACAGGATTATATAATAACGGAGGGGATAATGTGGCGTTTATCTCGGGAGTGAGTTTTCCAGTAGAAAATAACCGTGCTCATGTTGATACTATTGTAAGACGCCTGACACAGCTTGGCTATAATGTATATCCTCTGACTGCTACCGGACGACGACGCGGCGAAATGATAAAAGCTGTCCGGCCGAAAGCTATAGTCTATTTTCCTATGGGACGCTTAGGTAATGATTCGCTGATAAACTGGGCTTATGATAATCGGATTCCCCTGTTTATGCCATTCCCGCTTACTCAGAGTCGTGAAGACTGGCTCGACATCAGTAAACCTTTAGGAGGAGGTTCACTTAACGCACGTGTTGTAATACCGGAAACAGACGGCGGTATGATACCGCTATGTATCTCGACACAGAATCCGAATGAAGAAGGTTATATTCTTTACACTTCCGAAAAAGAAAGGACAGACGCTTTCATAGAGCAGTTTGAACGATTTATGGGCCTGAAGACAAAAGCTAACAAAGAGAAGAAGATAGCTATTTGTTACTTTAAATCACCCGGTAAAGACGCGCTTCTCGCCTCTGGTATGGAAGTGGTACCGTCACTCTATAATTTTCTGAACAGACTCCGTGCCGAAGGTTATGATGTGAGCGGCCTGCCACCGACACTTGAGCAATTCAGGCAGCAGCTTATGTCACGGGGCAGTGTAATGGGTTCGTATGCTCCGGCTGCCCAGAAACAGTTTATGAAAGAAGCTAATCCGTTATGGATTCAGAAGAAAGATTATGAAGGCTGGGCTAAAGAAGTATTGTTACCTGAGAAGTATGCCGAAGTAGAGACACATTACGGCAAAGCACCCGGCAGTCTGCTTGCACGTGGCGACAGTCTGGCAGTAGCAGCAATACGTTATGGAAACATTCTGTTGTTTCCGCAGCCGCGTCCGGCATTAGGTGACGACGAATTTAAGATTGTGCACGGTGCGGAGATAGTACCGCCTCATTCCTACATCGCTCCTTATCTTTACATGCAGAAAGCCTTTAATGCCGATGCTCTTATACACTTCGGCACTCACGGTAATCTTGAATTTACTCCCGGTAAGAATGTAGGACTGTCACAAGCTGACTGGGCCGATGTGCTTATCGGAAACCGTCCTCATTTTTACTTTTACACTACCGGCAACGTAGGTGAGGCTATTATTGCCAAAAGACGTAGTCACGCAGTTCTGGTGACACATCTCACGCCTCCATACGTGGAAAGCGGTCTGCGGCAGAAATATAATGCACTTATCGAAGAATTACACGATGTTATCGCTGAACCTGCACGTAACAATACGAAGCTGAAACAGCAGATAATACAGTATGGTCTGAACAGAGATCTGGACCTTGACTCTGTACAAGGAGGAGTCTACACTATAGACGAACTTAAGAAGGTGGATTCTTTTGTAGAGGAATTAGCCAATGAAAAGATAACCGGTGCCTTTTACATCATGGGTGAGCCTTATTCAGATAAAGATATGCTCGTGAGCGTACTTGCTGTCACGGCCGACAAGATAGCTTACGAACGTGCGAAAAAAGACTACGAAAAGGGCAAAATTCCGAAAGAGTCACTACAGGACTTCACTTACATAGCCCATCATTATCTTCCCGGTGTGAAAAGAGAGCTGACAGAAGTTCTTTCCGGACATGGGTCCTCCTCAGTATCCGATTCGAAGCAAGCTCTTGAAATACGAAGTCTTCTTATCGAGTCGGCCGGTGCTGAGATTGATGCGATGTTAAAGGTACTTAACGGCACGCCTGTGCGTCCTGCTCCCGGAGGTGATCCGGTACTGAATCCTAATGTATTACCGATGGGGCGGAACATGTACAGCATAAATGCCGAGACTACTCCCGGTAAAACGGCCTGGAATAACGGAGTAGCTCTGGCAGAGCATACTTTACGTAATTATTTTGACCAACACGGAGAATATCCGAAAAAAGTCAGCTATACATTCTGGGCGGGAGAATTTATATCTTCGCAAGGAGCGACTGTGGCACAGGCTCTGCGTATGCTCGGAGTAGAACCCGTCAGAGATGAACAGGGACGTGTGATAGATCTGAAACTGACTCCCTCCGAGAAACTCGGCCGACCGAGAATCAATATTCTTGTGCAGGTTTCAGGACAGCTTCGCGATATTGCCGGTTCACGCCTCAAAATGCTTACTGATGCTGTAGAGCTTGCTTCACAGGCTACTGACGACATCTATCCGAACTATGTAGCCGAAGGTACTGTCGCGCAGGAAAAAGAACTCGTGGAGAAAGGTGAGTCACCGAAGAGAGCGAGAGAACTCTCTACCATGCGAGTATTCGGACCGGCCAATTCCGGTTACAGTACCGGAATGTTAGGTTATACTGAAAACTCCGGAGAATGGGATGACCCTCAGGAACTTGTCGAAGGCTATATCAATAATATGTGTGCTATGTATGGCGATGAGGAGAACTGGGGCAACATGAACAAAGACCTATTTACAGCTGCTATTACAGGTACCGATGTGATAGTACAGCCTCGTCAGAGTAACACATGGGGCCCTATCTCTCTTGACCATGTCTATGAGTTTACAGGTGCGTTGTCTTTAGCCGCCACTTCGATAAACGGTAAAGAACCTGATGCTGTGTTAGCTGATTACCGCAATTCTTATCTTCCGCGTCTTCAGAACGCTAAAGAGGCGGTAGCTGTAGAGACAAGGGCCACGCTGCTGAATCCGGAGTATATAAAAGCCCGTATGAAAGGAGATGCCACTACTGCCCAGATGTTCGGAAAGATATTCCGCAATATTTTCGGTTGGAGTGCCATGCGTCCGAGTGCCCTCTCAGCCAATTTGTATGATGAGCTTTACGACATGTATATCACCGATAGTAACGGACTCGGTATTGAAGAATACTTTGACAAAGTGAATCCGGTGGCTCTGCAAGAGATGACAGCGACAATGCTTGAAAGTGCCCGTAAAGGTTTCTGGAATGCAGACAGTGAACAGTTGACAGCCACAGCTAAACTTCATGCCCGTCTTACCGAGCGTCACGGTGCGCCATGCACTGAATTTGTGTGTGCCAATGCAAAACTTCGGGAGTTCACTTCGTCTCAGCTTAGCGAAGAAACTGCCGATAAATATAGAAATGCCATTTCTGAAGCTACCGCTCAACCGGCAGAAGGTAAAGTATTAAAGGAAGAACGTGTCAGCCTTCTTCCCAATCTCACCTCAGGTTCTGTCTCAGGATATGTGATTGCCGTAATAGTAGGAATAGTTTTCATCATACTGTTACTATTAATTATAAAAAAGAGGAAAGAGAGGCAAAAATGAAAATTCTGTTATTAATCTTTTTTATAATGATAGCCATAAGTGCAGTGGCGAAACTGTCAATCATGCCTGTCAGAATAATGGTAGCCTACAGTCTTTTCTGGGGTATTGCGGCCGGAATACTTACAATTATAATGACCGGATTATCAAAACAGGAATTATCCTCTTTCTTTAACATAAAGGAAGTCGCAGCTTTCGAATTTATAGAAGTACTGATTTTCATAGGTTTTGTATTTTCCCGTAGCAATAAATCGGTATTATTGCGTTTTTATCCCAGTTTAATGATTGCAGTGCCGTTAGCTTTAGTATCGTCAGTAGCAGTACGCTTATTTCCCGGTACTGATTTTAATCTGATAGGTGTCCTGATAGGTCTGGTGGTGTTTCTGACTGTCGGAGTGGCAGCTTTGTTATGCCGTTACTTGCATGCCGGCAAACAGAGTCTTTATCTGATTTCCCTTATTATTATGGTTATGACTGTTGTAATCTATGGTATGGCATGAATGGAATTTTTAATATACTATTCGTAATCTCTAACGGGTTACTTATCCCGGTGATTCTGATACTTCTGTATCTCTTGTGCAAAGCACTCGTCATCGTAGTCGGTTTCTATAACGAATACCGGAAACAGAAACTCATTTCTTCTGTCATGCAGGAGATAACTCGTAATTATTCTTATGAAGGGCTTGTAGATACTGACGTAAGTCTCGGCAGTATGTCAGATGCACCTGTGGTCAGATGTCTGCGCGATATGGTCGCACATAAAGGTGACAGGATTTATTGTGAACATACCTTAGCAGACTTTCAGGTAGAAGTGCAGAAAATACTCTCCAAAAACAGAATGTTGATAAAATTCGGCCCTATGCTTGGTCTTATGGGTACGCTAATTCCTATGGGGCCGGCTCTTGTAGGACTTGCAGTGGGTGATATAGCTTCAATGGCTTACAATATGCAGGTAGCGTTTGCTACGACAGTAATCGGAATGTTAGTAGCCGGTATCGGTCTGGCTACACTTCAGGTAAGTCAGCGTTTCTATGCCCGCTCATTTAATGCTCTTGAGTTTATATACCTTAAAATTACTGAAAGATGAAGAGAAATCCGATTCTTTATGAAGACGATGAAGGGGATAATCCCTTAGGAATGCTTACTAATCTCTTTGATGTGGCTATGGTATTTGCAGTTGCTCTCATGGTGGCACTGGTGACTCATTTCAATATGAGTGAGATTTTCTCCAAGGAAGATTTCACCATAGTGAAAAATCCGGGAGCAGATAATATGGAAATAATAACCAAAGAAGGAAGCGAAATAAAGAAGTACACTCCCTCGGATTCTGAAAATCCCGCCTCTGGTAGCAAAGGCCGGCGTGTGGGAACGGCGTATCAGTTGGAAAACGGAGAGATTATCTATATCCCCGAATAATGCTTTCGCCTGTAAAATATCTGTCATAGTGTCAGACTTCTACATAGTATATATAGAATAACTGCATACAGAAAATATACAGATGTTAAAAAACTTAACAGGATTCTTTGGTCAATCAGAAAAATAACCTTACCTTTGCAATACGTTTTGGTTCGCGGCGACGCGATTAATAGGGAATCCGGTGAGAATCCGGAACAGACCCGCTACTGTAATTCCTACCACAACTCACCAGCATGATGCCACTGTCGGCTTGACCGATGGGAAGGCGCCGGTGAGCAGGATAAGTCAGGAGACCTGCCAGAACAACATATAGTTTTGTAGTTTTCGGGCTGTTAGAACAACAAGACAACAAATCCTGTTTCGGTACGTAATGCTGTATGTACCGCTATAGGAGCAGAGTTGCGCTTCATGTACGGCAGACCGATAAGTATCAGCCGATATGAAAGCGCAATTAAAGTATATTGTCCTGACGATAGCCGGTGCTCTGACAACGAACAACAGTGCTATCGTGGCCGCCGGACTCAACACCGACCCTACGGGAGGGGATTCGGAATATGTTACGGAGCGGTTATCATACGCTTATCGTACCTTTAGATCTGCAGACACTGATTGCTGTGTCCTGCGGAACGACAGCATTAAATCCGAACCGACGCCATCACAGTCGGAAAATGAGGATATAAAAGAACTTGAGACTCTTACCGTCACCGGAAAGAGTCAACAGCAGAAGTTACGTGAAAGTGAATTTACAGTCAACTCTGTCAACGTAAGCGCATATACCAATACTACTGCCACATTAGCAGATTTAGTAGGGCGTACAGCCGGTGTGAGAATCAGAACCGAAGGGGGATTAGGCGCTGATTTTGATGTTTCGCTCAACGGACTGTCCGGAAGCGCAGTACGTTATTTTATCGACGGTATACCTATGGAGGTAAGGGGCTCGGAAGTTTCACTCGGTGATTTACCTCTCAATCAGATAGCACGTGTCGATATATATAAGGGGGTTGTACCGGCTTTCCTCGGTACCGATGCTATGGGCGGTGCCATCAATATAATTACTAAAAGTAATCGCAGACGCTATCTTGATGCTTCTGTAGCCGCCGGTTCGTACCACACTTACACCGCAGACGTGTCAGCTTTGGCAACCGAAGCACGTACAGGACTTATAATACGTCCTTCCGTAAGTTTCGGTTATTCAAAGAATGACTATATGATGAAAGATGTTGAGGTTTGGGATAAAGAAGCGGATAAATATATAGTAGGCGATCGACGGAGATTTCATGATGCCTACCGTTCGTTACAGGCAGGTCTTGACCTAAGAATAGATAACAGAAGCTGGGCAGACCGTCTGATGGTAAGCGGTACATATTCCAATATAGATAAAGAGATACAGACCGGTTCGGTACAGGCAATCGTGTACGGTCAGCCACGCAGAAAAGGACATTCATGGAGTGTGTCGGGACATTATCTGAAAAATAATATCCTTACTGATGGCTTGACTCTGAATGCCGATGTATCGTATACCTCTGATCATTCCCAGACTGTGGACACTGCCTATTATAAATATGACTGGAACGGAAACCGTATCGTCTCACAACGTAACGAGATAACCGGAGGAGCTAAATCCATAAGACATTATGTACGCCCTCTTGTAACCGGACGTGTTAATATCAACTATACATTCTTAAATATCCACACTCTGAATCTGAATTACTCGCTTAATCTTCGTGGTAACCGGAGCTATGACACTTTGGACAAAGACTTCGAGCCTTCAAAAGATGTATTGTCCAAGCATATAGCCAGTCTCTCTTATACTCAGTCGCTTATTGACGGACGTATGCAGAACACCGCCTTCGGAAAGCTGTATATAGAGGGTCTTGAAATAAAGCAGGTATCCGACCGATGGAATGAAGACACACAGGAAAAGAAAATTAAGACTTATCCCGGCTATGGTATAGGTTCACGGTTTAATGTGTTGGAATGGCTTCAGATAAAAGCTTCGGCTGAACATGCCGTACGTCTTCCGCTCTCCAGAGAATTACTTGGCAACGGCACCACAGTTGTGGCCAATATGGCATTGCGTCCTGAAAATTCCGGTAATTTCAATGTCGGTCTGTTCGGTAATATTTCTCTTGGCTCCGCACACTCTCTGTATTATGAAGCAGCGGGTTATCTGAGGCAGGTACGTGATATGATTCATCTGATTACCAATGAAAATACCGGTCTATCGATCTATAATAACATTTCTAAAGTTTCTGTGAAGGGTATTGAAGGGGAAGTATCCTATCATTTTGATGATATTTTTCATCTTATGACCAACTGGAGTTATTCGGTAAGCCGTGACATGAACGCTACAAGAAGCGACGGTAAACCATCGGTGACTTACAGAAACCGTATTCCTAACAGGCCGTGGCTCTATGGTAACAGTGAGGCGACATACATACACCGTAAGCTATTCTTTCCTCATGACCGGCTACGTGTGGGCTATAGCCTTCAGTATGTACACTGGTTTTTTCTGACATGGGAAGGGTACGGCAGCCTGTCGAGCAAATCGAAGATTCCTACTCAGGTTGACCAAAATCTGTTTCTTACTTATTCATGGCATAAGGAACGATATAATGTGACTCTGGAAGTGAAAAATATTTTTGACCGTACGCTCTACGACAACTATAAATTACAGAAGCCCGGGCGTTCGGTAATGCTCAAACTCAGAGTATTTTTTGAATAAAATGCGAATCAGATAACAAAATACAACTTTAATTCTAACCATAATTAACAAAAGTACAGATGAAATTCTCGTATGTAGCAGCAGCCTTGTGTATGCTGGCGTTGGTATCGTGCTCGAACCATGACGAGCCGGAAGATATTGGTGGTGCACAGATAAAAGACGTACATTTCGACGTCTGGGTGACAGCAGGTACCAGTAACGGTACAGCCTATCTGGTGAAGAATGTCAATTCACTCGAAGAACCTCAGGTGATAAGCTTTGAAAACAGCGGCTGTGATATCACCGGAAAACTTGATCAGGAAATTATCTCAAAAGGACAGTATTATTACGAGATACCTCCTACGGGTGACTGTTTCGGTAAATATCAGATTACCAATCAAGGCCTTGTGACCGTAGCACGTCGTCCGTTTGAAAAGAACGTGTACAGAGCCTATCGTTACTGTCATGCTTGGATTGATGATCACACACTGGTGATAATGAGTTCGGACGGTGATAAGACCAAAGCTCTTTGGACCAAACTTGACACAAATAATATGACCATCATTGACGAAGGTGAATATAACCTTACGGAAATGAGCGGTATAAATGCTCTTACTACCTCGGGTCTGTTAGGCTACCGTAAGTCGGATAACAAGCTAATCTACTTTTATGCCCGTTCGGCTTTTGCATTCGAAGGTTTCTATGCTGCCTTTATTGATGCTTCGACGATGGAAATAAGTACCATAGCTCATGAAAACAAAGAGGTTATAATGGCTGGTACAGCCTACGGTGAGCTGTTGCAGAATAAGATGGCTTTCGACAATAATGATAATCTGTACATAGCATGTAATTATCATCTTGACGGCTTTAGCTCCACCACACAGCAATACGGACGTATCTTCCGTATCAACCGCAACGAAACAGAGTTTGACCCCGGTTATGAAGGTTTCCGCACTGACCCGTCTGGCACACCTGACCGGGGTAAGATTCTGACTATAGACTATATGGGCCAAAACAAGCTGGTGCTTTGTATTCAGGACCCCGAACACTGCGGAGTGGTTATTGACCCGGATGACAAAAATCAGGGCTGGGGTAATAACTACAATGTGTATTACTGTATGCTTGATATACCTTCTGACGTAGCTACCGAATTTAAGTATGAGGGTAAGAATCTTCCTTATTCGCAGGGTACTTTTGCACAGAGATCATTTGTGCTGAACGGTAAGGTCTATATAGGTACCAATCCCAAAGAGGAAATACCTACGATATACGTCTATGACATCAGGTCAACTAAGATGGTTAAAGGTGCCCAGATACAGGAAGGCTTCGGATTTGACCGTATAACATACGTGGCTGACCGCTGAAACTAAGCTATTTAAAAGATGAACACTATACACCGGATATTCTTTACAATCCACCGCGTTAGCGGCACTGTCATAGCAGTGTTTTTCTTTATGTGGTTTTTCACGGGGTTAGTGTTGATCTACCATGGGTTTCCGCGTCTTGACCGTCACAAGGCACTTGAACTCGCTTCGCCGTTACCTTCCGTAAATCCCATACCTGACTCGTTGCCCGACGGACTGAAAACACTGAGACTAACGACTCAATATGGCCAGACAGTCGTGGAGTGGGGTACCCGCGACACGACTGTCATGGAAGGTGCGGGAGGTGAGGTACTCAGAGAAGCGGATTTCGCCCTTGCTGAAGCAGAAGCCCGAAAATGGGTTAAAGCCGATGTGGTTAAGGTAGACACACTTCACGAGCGTGACCAATGGATTATGTATAGCAGGTACACCAGAGAACTGCCTATATATAAATTCTACTTCAATGACGGAAGTCAGGTTTATGTCGGAGCTGAAAGCGGCAGAGTGCTTCAGGCCACAGACCGTAAATCAAGATTCTGGGCATGGATAGGTGCTATACCGCATAAACTTTATTTTCCGGCTATCAGAAAAGATGTCGATGTATGGAAGGGATGGTTGCTCGCAGGCGGACTGCTGTGTTTGATAGCCTCGTTGTCGGGCATTTATGTAGGCTTATACGTGTGGATACGTTACCGGCGTAAAACCGGGCGATGGAAAAATCCTTTTCGGAAACGTATACTGCGGCTGCACTTTACTCTCGGACTTATTTTCGCTCTTCCGCTTGTGGCATGGAGCATAAGCGGCGTGTTCTCGATGCAGAAAGTACCTAAATGGCTTGTCAGTTACAAAGGTGATGAATATGTATCGGAATCAAAGCTGTGGGGTAGGGGAATGTTGCCGTTTGATGAATATAAGCTTGACTATTACACACTGCAACATGCCTATCCATCAATGAGATCGTTGGATTTCGGCCGTATAGGTAAGATACCTGTTTGTGAGGTAATAACACCTGACAGTGTTCTTACTCTTGATGCCAGATATAAGAATCCGACTCCGCTGTTTATTACTCCCGAGGAGGCTGAATCGGCTGTCAGAGCTCTAGTCGGTGATGAAGCAGCTATAAAGCTGGAACAAATGGAAGACTATGACAGTCATTATTTTTCACTTAACGGCAAAGCTCCTTTACCTGTGTATAAAATAAGTGTGGAGAATGACGATGGTACGCTATTCTACATTAATCCGCGTGACGGAGATGTGACCTATCTCAATCGTAATAAGATAGCAAGACGATTTCTTTTTAGCGGAATACATTATCTGAACCTGCGTCCTTTCGCAGGACATGACACTATATGGAAATTATGCCTTTGGATTGTGTGCATAACGGGTATGGTGTTCTGCTTTACATCAGTATGGCTCGGAGTGCAGTATCTGGGTCGTAAGTTCGGAAAATATAAAATTTTACCACATCATGAAGACAAGAAAAGTTAGACTACTGTCTGTGACAGTATGCAGTCTTATTATAACTGTTAGTTTATTCTCCTGCGGTCATAACAAAGGAGAGACTTCTGTCAGTAAATCCGTCACTGCTGTAACAGACTCGGTACAGCTGATTCATCCGGAATATGCTAAAGGTTTCAAGGTGACTTATTCGGACGATATAACTTTACTTGACATTAATGACCCTGAGAACCGTGAGGCTGAGCAATTTCATTTTGCGCTTGTCGATAAGAATTATAACGGTCTTGTACCGGAAGGGTATACAAGAGTCAACGTCCCTGTGGAATCGGCTATATGTATGACTTCACTACAGCTATCTAACTTTCTCAAGCTCAATATACCTGAAAAAGTAGTGGGTATAACAAGCACACGACATCTGCATAATGAGAAGATGAATCAGCAATTAAAAGAGGGTAAGACTCATAAAATAGGTATTGAAGGTAATTTTGATAATGAAGTCATCATGGCTATCAATCCCGATGTGATTTTCATTTCCCCTTTTAAACGCGGCGGATATGATGCCATACGTAATGTTGATATTCCGATGATTCCGCATTTAGGTTATAAAGAACTCACACCGCTCGGTCAGGCCGAGTGGATAAAAGTCATAGGTCTGCTTACCGGCAAACCGGCCGAAGCCAATGCTGAGTTCGCCGGTATAGAACAGCGCTATAATAATCTGAAAGCCATGGCTGATACAGTAACCATAAGACCGACAGTCTTCAGCGGTGAAATGCGTGGCGGTAACTGGTATGCTGTCGGTGGAAAAAGTTTTCTTGCCCAGTTGTTCAGAGATGCCGGCGGTGATTACTTTTTGAAAGATAATCAGGATTCAGGCGGTGTCACTCTCGATTATGAGACAGTATATACCAACGCTGCTCATGCTGATTACTGGCGTATTGTCAATAGTTTTGAGGGTGACTACAGTTACGACGTACTCCGGGAGCAGGATAACCGTTATACCGACTTTGATGCGTGGAAGAAACACGGAGTCATCTACTGCAATATGAAAGAGGTGCCTTTCTATGAGAGTATGCCTGTCGAGCCGGAAGTTGTGCTGGCAGATTTCATACATGTATTTCATCCCGATATATTACCCGATCACAGACCTGTTTATTATCATCTGCTGAAATGAGCCGTAGTAAAACTGCTGTTCTGATGCTTCTTTCCGGACTGTCGATAGTTCTGTTCTTTATACTGAATCTTCTTTTAGGTTCGGTCAGTATTCCTGTCGGCAGTATTATAGATATATTGTTGGGACGTGGTGCAGACAATATGATATGGACCAATATCATTATGAAGTCGCGTCTGCCCCAGTCTCTCACTGCGGCTATGGCCGGTGCCGGATTGGCAGTGAGCGGCCTTCTGATGCAGACAGTGTTTCGTAATCCGTTGGCTGGACCGTCGGTATTAGGTATCAGTTCAGGTGCAAGTCTGGGTGTTGCGTTTGTAGTGCTGTTGTCAGGCAGTATAGGTGGTGTGGCCCTAAGTAAACTCGGAGTTATCGGAGAGGTTACAATAACTTTTTCAGCTATCTTCGGTTCGTTGCTGATAATGGCCCTCATAGCGTTTGTAGCCGGTAAGGTAAGAGGAAATGTAACACTGCTTATTATGGGTGTGATGATAGGCTACATAGCTAATGCTATAATAGGGGTGTTAAAATTCTTTAGTGCTGAGGAAGATATACGTGCCTACGTGATATGGGGACTCGGTAGCTTTGCAAGAGTGTCAGGCGGTCAGACTATGGTATTCATCATTCTGATGTGTGTGTTGCTGCCCATGTCTTTCTTTCTGATAAAGACTCTCAATCTCCTACTTCTCGGTGATTCTTATGCACGTAACTTAGGGCTTAATATCAAGCGGGCGCGTTTGCTTGTGATTGCCAGTTCCGGTATTTTGGTTGCAGTGGTTACAGCTTATTGTGGTCCGGTGGTTTTTCTTGGTCTTGCGGTGCCTCATATATGCCGTGGACTTTTTCAAACATCTAATCATGCTGTGATACTTCCTGCATCCATGTTAGGAGGTGCTTCACTGGCTCTGCTGTGTAATCTTATTGCCCGGTTGCCCGGTTTTGAGGGGGCCTTACCGGTTAATTCGGTGACAGCACTGATAGGCGCTCCGGTTGTGATGTGGGTGCTGTTTGATAAGAGGAGGAACGAGGTATGAAAGGGCAGTATAAGGAAACCATACGTGTGGATAATCTTGTGACCGGCTACAGAAGTAAGAAGGGCGATATAGTAATTACCCGCGATATAAACGCTGCTTTGTATTCCGGAGAGCTTACTTGTCTGTTGGGACCTAACGGAGCCGGAAAGTCCACCTTGCTGAAAACACTCACTGCTTTTCTGCCTCCTATTGCCGGCAGTATAACTGTTGAATCAAAATTACTTTCTGAGTATACCGATGCCAAACTGGCCAAGGTCATAGGAGTTGTGCTTACCGAACGGTTAAATATCAACAACATGACGGTAAAAGAACTGGTAGGTATGGGACGTAGTCCTTACACCGGCTTCTGGGGTAGGATGAGTGAATATGACCGTATGGTAGTAAACGAGTCTATTTCGTTGGTCAACATCGGTAATCTGCGTGACAGAATGATTCAGACTCTCAGTGACGGTGAACGGCAGAAAGTAATGATTGCAAAATCACTTGCACAGGAGACTCCTGTTATATTTCTTGATGAGCCGACAGCTTTCCTTGACTATCCGAGTAAAGTCGAGATTATGCAGTTGCTTCAGCGTCTGGCGCGTGAGAAAAATAAGACTGTGTTTCTGTCAACTCACGATTTGGAACTTGCTCTTCAGATTGCCGATAGGGTATGGCTTATTGATAAGCCGCATGGTGTGACAATCGGTACTCCCGAAGACCTTGCTCTTAACGGAGATATGAGCCGGTATTTCCGTCGTGACGGAGTAATATTTGATATGGAAAGCGGTCTTTTCAAGATATGTCATGAGCTAAACGGGTCGGTATGTCTCAACGGTACCGGACCTCGTTTCAATATGGTGCGTAAGGCTCTGGCTCGCCGTGGTATTTATGCCGCTCCTGACGGCAGAAAAGATATAACTATCGACACTTCCGGTGAAAATTACAATATAAACGGTCACTCTGTCACTTCCATTGCACAATTGCTTGATAGGGTTGATAGGCTACTGCTTAAAAATAACGTATGAAAAGACTGCTGATAATTATAGACGGTATGGACGACGAACCTGTCGCAGTCCTCGGAAACAGAACACCTGCTCAATATGCAGATATGGAGGCTTTGACCTTTATGCGCGAGCATGGAAGCCGTCAGTATGTGCGTAGTGTGCCGGAAGGTGTGGAACCGGCCACTGATACGGCTCTGCTGACACAACTCGGTTATCGAATCACTCCTGATTTCTGTTCACGTGCGTGGCTTGAAGCTTTAGGTAACGGTATAAATCCGGGACCTGCTGACTTATGTCTTCGCTGTAATCTGATAAATCACGATGGCCAACGGCTGATTTCACATTCTGCGGGTCACCCCGGAAAAGTAGAGACAAAGGCATACGTCGAAATGTTGGAAACAATCGCTGACGAAAGGTTTACGGTGTATGATACAGGAAGTTACCGTAGTCTGTTAGTGATACATAATACACCTGCTCAGATTTATTCCATACCGCCTCATAAAATTATCGGTTCATCACTTGATTTTCTGAAAGTAAGTGGTACAGATAAAAAAACGACAGACACTATAAATAGATTTATAACTGAAGCACGTTCGCTCCCCGCTGTTGGGGAGATTAACGGAATAGCTATATGGGGAGCCGGACGGGCTTTTATCCCAGCTTTTACTATTGCCGGTGCAGTTGTGACAGCTGTGCCTGTTGTCAAGGGAATAGCAAAGGCTGTGGGTATGGAAGTAATTGAGGTCAACGGTGCCACAGGCGACGCTTCAACCGATTATGAAGCCAAGCTTCAGGCTGCCATAAAAGCCTTTGATGTACATGATTTTGTGCTGCTGCATATCGAAGCACCCGACGAAGCCTCACATGCACGTAATCCCATAGAAAAAGTCAGGATTCTGCATGACATAGATAACAGGATACTTCGTCCCTTGCTTGATATATCCATGCCGTTGCAGATTACTGTACAGGCCGATCACGGCACTTCCTCGGTTACCGGATGCCACTTGGCCATACCTGTGGAACAAATCAGATATAATTCACACTTGATGTATTATTAATATTTTCTACAAACCTTTTTAATAAAACTTTATGCGATCAAAGATTTTCTGCACAGTGTTGACCTTTTCAGGTTGCTTATGCGCAGGTTTGACACCTCTGCAAGCTGTCGAACATACTGACTCGGTGGTGAGTCTGCGTGGAGTAGAGATAGTGAGTAGTCAGGACAAACGTGTCACCATACTTCCATACGGAGTAGATGAGAAATTTCTGCCGGTTAATATGACACGTGTTGACAACTCAACTCTTGAGAACCGAGGTATTGTCGATATTGTAGGTGCCACACGCTTTCTGCCTTCTGTCAAGACACGTACCACTTACGGAGGCTTTCAGGAATTTTATATCCGTGGCTTTTCCAATCAGCTCGTGGCTACTGATGGTGTCGCTGATCAGCGTTCGTTTATAACCTCGATGCCGATGCATGATTTGTCGAACGTCGAAAGTATTGAACTGTTACGTGGGCCGGCCTCGGCTCTTTATGGACAGTCTGTAGTGGGGGGTGTGCTTAATATAACACGTCGGCAGCCTACAGCTGAACGCCATCTTTACACTCGTCTCGGTCTGTCGTCGTGGCACGGGCGTGAGGCAATGTTCGGTATGTCAGGCAAACTTGTCGGACCGTTCAACTACTATGCATCTGCTTATACTTCCTCGACTGACGGCTGGCGTAGTAATATGGAACGTCGCCTGTCACTCTATGGTACAATATCCGGTTGGTTTACAGCCAGAGACTTCCTACAGCTGACTTATTATTTTGCTAATGACCGTTACGGTACAGACACAGGTCTGCCGACGCTCATGCCGTACAATATATATTCAACTGACGGCAAACTGTATCTTTCCCAGTTTCAGCAGTTGCCCGGTCTTAACCGAAAGGCACGTTACAACAATGAATCGGACTTTCTGATTAACCGCACCCAGGATGTACAGTTGCGTTATGAACATGTCTTCAGTCCTGCTGTCAAGCTACGTGATGTGGCTATGTTCCGCTACGATAATATAAATTATCAGAGTACTGAGTCAATGAGTTATCTCACAAGTGATGAGCCGATATATAAACATTATTATGAACGTGATGGAAAAAAGACATATATCAATCTTGATACTCTGACTAACTCATCGCCGTTAGCTTTCAATCACGTAGCCTATCACTACTCAAATCAGCTCGAACTGACCGGAGATTTTTATACCGGTTCGGTAAAACATACTTACTTCGGAGGCTATGCAGTAAATTATCTTCATCGTCCGTCATTCGGAGGAGGCAAGTTTTCAGGTCCCGGTGTGGATTCACGCATTCCGGTTTATCATCCGTATTCGTGTGGTGCTATGTTCGCCACGCTGTCGAGAGTATCAATTAGCGACAGACTCTCGCAGTCGGTCTATCTGTCGGATGTGGTTGATGTATGTAAGGAATTCAAATTCATGCTCTCCGGACGTTATGATTACTATAAGTACCGTTCAGCTGTAGTACAGCTCAAGGATGGGGACCGTAACTATACTCACCCGACCGGAAGTGATTACAGTAGTATAGTAAATCATGCTTTATCGTATCGTGCCGGTGTGGTGTACCTGCCTGTTCAGGAGCTTTCTGTGTATGCTTCTGTAGGGTCATTCTTTAAGCCAAATAATACGGTTTACAATGATAACACAGTCTATATTGATGCTGACGGCAAACGCTATTATCCCAATGATGGCGGTGAGGTCTTTTCTCCTGAGAAGGGTTATCAGGTAGAAGGTGGTATTAAATATGATTGGAATGGTTTTACTGCCAATGCCTCTTACTTCTATATACATAAAAATAATGTGGTGACTTCCCTCGGAACTCTTGAGGAAGATAATGTTGTAAAAACTGTAAGAGGTCAGGTAGGTCGTATGCACTCGCAGGGTGTTGATGTGGATCTGAGCTATTCGTGGCGTGATTTTCTGTTCTCGGCCGGTTATGCATATACCAATGCCCGTGTCGGTAAAATAGCTCCCAACGACTATGTACAGGTTAATACAGACCGTGGTAATCATTATACTTACATACCCGAAAATCAGTTCTTCTTCACAGGTGATTATGAGGTGTCTCAAGGACCTGTCAAAGGACTTGGGGCGGCTTTGTCACTGACTTATCAGGATGCTGTGTACACTAATCTGGCAAATGGCATAAAGCTGGATTCATTCTTTCTCACTGATATAGCATTACGTTATAAGATGCACTGTGGTGTGGAATATAAAGTGGCGGTAAATAATCTTTTTAACCGTCATTATAATGTATCGTGTCTGGGTAATCAGATGATTCCCGGACAGGATATAAACTGGAAAGTAAGTGTGGGATACTCATTCTGAGAGTAGCCAATGAAGAGAATATTCAATATACTCTACAGCTGTCATAAGTGGTTCGGCATTCCGCTCGCACTCATGTTTATAGCATGGTATGTTTCTGGGGCGGTAATGCTGTACCATCCTTTTCCACATCTGACCCCCGCCACTA
This sequence comes from uncultured Porphyromonadaceae bacterium, assembly GCA_947177575.1. Classification (GTDB taxonomy): domain Bacteria; phylum Bacteroidota; class Bacteroidia; order Bacteroidales; family Muribaculaceae; genus Lepagella. The sequence continues at coordinate 20,188 of CAMWVA010000012.1, forward strand.
CACCGGTGGCGGAGGCAGATGCCTCACAGCTTGTAGAGCTTTGGCAGGAAGTACCGGACACTTTTTCAGACTGCCGTATGGTGTTTTCGGGCAGACATCTTCTGATTAAGGCAGACAGGAAACTTATAGGAGGTTACACACCGACTCTTGATGACCTCCAAATCATAGAGAGCAGTTTCGGTACAGAAATTGAAAAAGTCGATACACTCAGTGATATAGATAAATGGATTCCTTTTAACAGACTGATGGAACATCTGCCGATTTACCGGATAACAGGTATTGATAAGTCGTACACATACGTGTCTTCTCAGACCGGTGAGATATTACAGCATAATACGCTGAGTGGCCGACGCTGGGCATGGGTAGGAGCTTTACCGCATTATGTATATATAACTCCTTTGCGTCGCGATTCTGAGTTGTGGCATAACACAGTAATATGGATGTCAGGTCTATGCACCGTTTCGGTAATATTCGGTCTTATTATTGCTGTAAAATTTCTGTTACGTACACGGCGGTTAAGAATATTTCCGCGTAAATCATGGCGGTGGCATTATTCTTGGGGTCTGTTTTTCGGTTTCAGTATGCTGGCTTTTATTTTCAGCGGTATGATGTCGCTCGCTAAGATTCCTGACTGGATAATGAAATCGCGACCGCTTCCGCATCCGTCAGCTATGATTGCTAAGGGCGATGTTGACCTTTCTCTTCTGCCTGAGACCTTCGGAGTGGTTACTATCAGTGCCAATCCTTTACCGGCTGTGAAAGTAACATCTGGTGAAGATAAATATCTGCTACCTGTCAATGACCGCACACCGCTGGATTTTTCACCCGGTAATATGGGTAAAGTTATAGCATGGCAGACCGGTGAGCCTGTGATGTCTATAAAAAGTATAAATAACGGGGTCTTTTATGGGCAGCATGACTGTCCCGGTTATGAAGCTGAAACTGAAAATTACACTGTCTACTGGAATGTTGAAGGTTTCTATAGGGTAATGGACCGTAAAGCTAAGGCGCAGGCTATATGTTACAGAGTATTGCACACTATGAATATACCGAGCATAAACCGTGTAAAATGGCTTCATGATTTATTTCTATGGGTACTTTTGCTCGGAGGAATGGTAATCGTGGCTACAGGTACGGTATTATCTGTAAAGTCTCTGTATTGGCGGAAAAAGTATAGTTCGGCTCATTTTGACAATAATAAAAAGTGTCGATAAGAAACTGTGATATGAAATCTAAAATAACAATAATAGGTATTGGTCCCGGAAGTCAGGGCGACATGACGCTACATGCTGTCGAGACGCTCAGACAGGCTGACATAATAGTAGGGTATAAATACTATATACCGTTTATCTCTTCAATTATCAAAGAGGGTGCCGAGATAGTGCAGAACGGTATGAAGCAGGAGCAGAAACGTATTGAGAAAGCTTTTGAAATAGCGGAAAGCGGACGTGATGTATGTGTCATAAGCTCAGGTGACTGCGGTATATACGGTATGGCACCTCTTGTCTATGAAATGTTGCGCCAGCGTGGTTCGGATATTGAGGTTGAGGTCATTCCGGGTATAAGTGCGTTTCAGAAAGCTGCATCTCTTTTAGGCGCTCCTATGGGTCATGACTTTTGTGTAATATCGTTAAGTGACCTTATGACTCCATGGGCTTTGATTGAAAAGCGTATCAGGGCAGCAGCCGAGGCTGATTTCGTAACTGCGGTTTATAATCCTAAAAGCAACGGACGTTATTGGGAACTGTATCGTCTGAAAGAAATCTTTCTTGAAATCCGTAGTTCGCAGACACCTGTAGGTTATGTACGTCAGGCCGGACGAGACGGTGAGGAAATAAAACTGACAACCCTTAAAGATTTTGATCCCGAAGATGTGGATATGTTTACGGTTGTACTGATAGGCAATTCACAAACTTATCAGTGGAAAGACGTCATGACTACTCCACGTGGTTATTATAAAAATGACGAGGCTTCTGAAAATGCTCCGGGGCAGGCAATCATGATAGAAAGTTTCCGTACAATCGAAAAAGAAATGTCAAATCCTGATATTCCGCTTGATCTCAAATGGCCTATGCTTCACGCCATACATACCACTGCTGACTTCGATATGGAGAATATAGTCAGAGCTGACAGTAACGCGGTGGAACATATTTATGCAGCTCTTACTGCCGGAGGTGTTCGTACTATTATTACTGATGTGACAATGGCTGCCGCCGGTATAAGGAAAGGTGCTCTTCAGAGGCTTGGTATTGAAGTGAAGTGCTATCTTAATAACTCCAAGACTACTGAACTTGCTAAGGAGTATGGTATCACAAGAACACAGGCAGGCATACGTCTTGCAGTGGCTGAACACCCCGAGGCATTGTATGTGTTCGGTAACGCTCCTACGGCACTTATGGAACTGTGTACACTTATACGTCAGCATAAAGCCCGGCCCTGCGGTATTATAGCTGCTCCGGTAGGATTTGTACATGTTTGTGAAAGCAAGCACATGGTCAAGCCTTTTCATGAGATACCCAAAATCATTGTTGAAGGACGTAAAGGCGGCAGTAATTTAGCTGCTACACTGGTAAATTCTGTGCTGTGCTGGCCTGATGCTGAATTATTAAAACCCGGAAGAGATGTCTGAGCAGCATTTTATTGTAATCGGAATTTCCGATAGTCACAATCAGTTTTTCTCTCCGGAGATACGCCGTATAATAATGTCCGGAAAAGTATTTTCGGGTGGCAAACGTCATCATCAGATTGTCGACTCACTGTTACCTCCGGGGGCTGAATGGATTGATGTGACAGTACCGCTTGAAAAAGTATTTATCCGATATGCTTCTTTACCGGAAATTGTGGTGTTCGCTTCGGGTGACCCACTATTCTATGGTTATGCTACGACACTTCAACGTGAATTTCCAACGGCAAGGATAACGGTTTATCCTTCATTCAATTCTCTTCAGCTTTTGGCTCATAGGCTGTTATTGCCATATCCTGAAATGATTAATGTGTCTGTCACCGGACGTACGTGGAAAAACCTTGATACCGCACTAATAGAAAACCGTTCTGTCATCGGAGTACTGACCGATAAGAAGAAAACGCCTGCCGCTATAGCGCAGCGTCTTTTATACTATGGTTATGATAATTATGTGATGTATGTAGGAGAGTGTCTTGGTAATGAAACAGAAAGAGTCAGAACTATGACACTCTCTGAGGCGGCCGAAAAAGATTTTGATACTCCTAATTGCGTAATATTACAAATGACGGAACAGAGACGAAGATTTTTCGGTATTCCTGAAAATCAGTTTGCCCATCTTGAAGGTCGAAGCAATATGATAACTAAAATGCCTGTACGTCTGGTTTCACTCTCGATGCTTGACCTTTACAACAGAAACACAATGTGGGATATAGGTTATTGCACCGGTTCGGTATCTATAGAGGCACAGTTGCAATTTCCTCATCTTGAAATAACAGCTTTTGAACGTCGCGAAGAATCGAAGCATTTACTCGAAGAAAATTGCCGGAGATTCGGTGTGCCGGGTATTCAGGGTGTAACGGCTGACTTTATGACCTGTGACCTGAGTAGTTATCCTGCACCGGAGGCTGTGTTCATCGGCGGTCATGGCGGTAGACTGGACGAGATGGTGAAACGTATCTACACTGTTTTATGTCCCGGCGGTGTAATAGTTTTTAATTCTGTAAGTGCAGACAGCTGCCAGACATTTATAGAGGCTGTAGACAGGTGCGGAGGTAACATTGTAACTACACATATTCTGAAAGTAGATGCCCATAACAGCATAACTATTTTAAAAGCAGTATGAAACTGATAATATATCTGAACGAGACCGGACGACTTTTAGCCGATAGGATTCAGACAGAACTGAAAGACTATCGTCAGGTCTGTTACAATGATTTTGAAATCTCGTTGTTTGCCGAATGTAAGGCAATAATATTTATAGGAGCTTTAGGAGTATGTGTGCGCATGATTGCTCCGGCAATCCGTGACAAATATACCGACCCGGCCGTAGTGTGTGTCGACAGTGCAGGACATAATGTTATAGCCGTACTGTCCGGACATATAGGAGGTGCTAACCGGCTATGTAGCGAAGTTGCACGTATTCTTGGTGCGTGTCCTGTGATAACGACTCAGAGTGATGTTACAGGTTTGTGGACACTTGATACCTTAGGTACGGATTATGGTTGGATTACGGAAGCAGACCATCAGGAAATGAACCGGGCGATAGCAGCTCTGGTCAACGGTGAGTCTGTAGGGTTGCTTCTTGATGTGCGTGATCGTGGTACAGATGCTCTGGAGCGTTCTATGCCACATAACGTGACGCTGATAAAAGACCGTGATAAAGTTGAGGGTTTCAGACTTATTATAGCTGTTACTCCTTACCTTTATCATTATGATGTACCTGTGCTGTATTTTCGGCCACGTGTATTAAATATGGGCGTTGGCTGCAGACGTGACTGTAATCCGCATGGAGTAACTGATTATATCGAACAGTATCTTATAAATCACGGAATAAGTCCTTTATCAGTAAAGTCAGTATCTACTATTGATATTAAAAAAGATGAAGCACTTGTATCTGAGCTGTCACACTGGAAGAATATACACTTTTGTAATATCTATACTTCCGATGAACTGAGAGAAATCGCAGTTCCTAATCCGTCGGAAAAAGTCAGATTGGTCACAGGGGTAGCCGGAGTAGCGGAAAGTTGTGCTCTTAAGGCTTCTGATGGGGGAAAACTTATTGTTGAAAAGCAGAAAGGCAAACTGAACGAAGGAGGGGAATTTACTTTTGCTGTAGCTATCGACAAAGATGCTATGCGCGGTGGGCATATAGAGATTGTAGGCGCCGGTCCGGGTGATCCGGAGCTTATTTCAGTACGTGGCAAGCACTTTCTTCAACAGGCCGACCTGATTCTGTATGCCGGTAGTCTTGTACCGAAAGAACTGACGTATTACTCTAAACCTGGCTGTACTGTGATAAGTTCGGCACATCTGAATCTTGAAGAACAGTTTGCGCTGATGAAGAAGTTTTATGACCGTGATATGCTGATTGTGCGACTCCATACAGGCGACCCATGTATTTACGGCGCTATTCAGGAGCAAATGGCTTTCTTCGACAGATATGGTATGTCCTACCACATTACTCCGGGTATATCTTCGTTTCAGGCAGCAGCGGCAGCTTTAAAGTCACAGTTTACCATACCTGAAAAAGTACAGACTATAATACTCACACGTGGAGAGGGTCGTACTCCTATGCCAGAGAAAGAGCAGCTACATAAACTCGCACAGTCACAGAGCACTATGTGCATATATCTGAGTGCAGGTATTGTAGATGAGGTGCAGCGTGAGTTACTGATGGCTTATCCGCCAGACACTCCTGTAGCCGCCTGTTATAAACTGACATGGAAGGAAGAGAAAATCTATCGTGGTGTGCTCAAAGACCTTGCCCGTATAGTCCATGATAATCATCTTACACTCACCACACTGCTTGTAGTAGGCGAGGCTATTGACAACAGAGAAGGATTGTCAAGGCTCTATAACGAAGACTTCAGACATCTGTTCAGACCATGATACTTGTTTTAGGCGGTACTACGGAAGGGCGGCTTGTAATCAAAACTCTTGACGAAGGTGAAGGTAGATATTACTACTCCACTTTTAGTGATTATCAAGCTGTGGAATGCGGACATGGCATTCATATTCACGGAGCTATGTCTGAGGACAGTATGGCAGATTTTTGCAGGACTCACGATATTCGGCTTATAATTGATGCCGCACATCCGTTTGCCACACGACTACATGCTACTGTAAGTAATGTCGCAAATAGTCTTACGCTTCCTGTCATCAGATTTGAACGTCGTTATCCTGATATTAAATCGGATAATATTGTATGGTGTGATAATTATGATGATGCTGTCAGACTGTTGGAAAAGAATAATATCAGCCGACTGTTAGCGCTTACAGGTGTACAGACTATTGCTAAATTAAAATCTTACTGGCAGCATCACGAGACTTTTTTCCGTATTCTTGACCGTGAGGAATCATTATCGAAAGCTATTCAGAACGGTTTCCCTGAGAACAGACTGGTTTTCTATAAAGAGCATACTATCAATGAGCTTATAACCGACATTAAGCCTGAAGCTATAATAACAAAGGAAAGCGGAACATCAGGAGGATTTACCGAGAAGGTAGCGGCTGCTCTGCAACATGGTATTAGAGTATTTGTGGTACGTCGTCCGGAAATGCCTGTAGATTTCATAACTGTTGACGGCAAGCACGGATTACGTCGTGAGATTGAACGGCTTTTACCTGAGTTTTATCCGCTTCATACAGGTTTTACTACGGGCTCATGCGCTACAGCCGCAGCGAAAGCTGCTCTTAAAGGATTACTTACAGGTGAAAAAGTAAAGGAAATTAGCTTCAGAATACCTGAGGGTGAGACTATGAGAATGAAGATTGAGTCGATTGATATTTCTCAGACATCAGCTTCTGCAAGTGTTATCAAAGATGCCGGAGATGATCCGGATGTTACTGATAAAAGTCGTATTACAGTAGAGGTTGCTTTTGCTTCACATACAGGTATAGATTTCTATGGTGGCGAAGGTATAGGTACAGTCACTCTGCCGGGACTTGGTCTGGCGATTGGTGAGCCTGCTATTAATCCTATTCCACGAAAAATGATTATTTCCGAGCTGGCCGCTCTTTATTCAGGTGGTCTTGATGTCACAATCTCATTGGCAGGTGGGGATACATTGGCAGACAGGACTTTTAATCCGCGTGTCGGAGTTAAAGGAGGAGTTTCCATTATAGGTACGACAGGGATAGTAAGACCTTTCTCTCATGAAGCATTCATTGAGTCAATAAGACGTGAGATAGGAGTGGCTATCGCAGTAAACTGTGATATAATCATTGTCAATTCAGGTGGGAAGAGTGAACGGTTTATGAAATCCCTTTATCCTGAAGTTCCGCAGCAAGCTTTTATTCATTACGGTAATGCTGTCGGTGAGATAATGCAGATTGCCCGTGAATCGGGAGTCAAACGTATGGCTATAGGACTTATGCTTGGTAAGGCAGTGAAACTTGCCGAAGGACATCTGGATACTCATAGTCACAAAATTACTCTGAACAGAGAGTTCCTGAAAGAGGTAGCACAGCAGTGCGGTTGTTCATCATCTGCTTTAGAAGTGATAGAGCAGTTGAATCTTGCTCGCGAATTATCCGGGCGTCTTTCTGACGAAGACGCCGGAGTGTTCTTTAAAGCTCTTCTTAAACTCTGTCATAAGCATTGCGCGGCGATATTTCAAGGCAGCCTCGAAGCTGTATTGATAGCCGATGATGGTAAAATTCTAAGTAGGATAGAATCATGAAAAGTGCATTTCTGATAGCAGCTACTTCTTCCGGCAGTGGTAAAACCACATTGTCACTCGGACTTATGAAGGCTCTATGCCGGCAAGGGCTGAGTGTACAGCCGTTTAAATGCGGTCCTGACTATATAGATACTCAGTATCACCGTGAGGCAACGGGACATGACTCGGTGAATCTTGACCTGTTTATGGCTTCTGCACAACACGTACATAGTCTGTTCAATTCCTATTCCGCTTCTGCCGATGTAAGTATTATTGAAGGCGTGATGGGTATGTTCGACGGTTATGATAGAATGCTTGGAAGTTCTGCCGACATAGCGCATAGACTTAATATACCTGTTGTGCTACTTATAAACGCTGCCTCGACAGCCTATTCTGTAGCAGCTACGATATACGGTTTCACACATTTTTGTAAAGATGTCAGAGTAGCCGGAGTTATTTTTAACCGTGTGGCTTCGGAAAGCCATTATTCTTATCTTCGGAAAGCTTGTGAAGATACTGGTATAGAAGCTTTAGGTTACATAAGTAAAAACGACAGCCTTCACACGCCTTCACGTCATCTCGGGCTTACTTTAGAGAGTCAAGCGGAAATGAACCGATTTATTAATATAGCTGCCGATGAGGTGGAAAAACATGTAGATATAGACAGGCTTTTAGTAAGGACAAGAATGACTCTGAGCGAAAAGATTTTACCGGTTATACCGGTAAAAAGAAATCTCAGAGTGGCAGTGGCTTGTGATGAAGCGTTTAGCTTTATTTATCCGGCTAATATAAAGGCTCTGAACAGTGAGATAGTGTACTTTTCGCCCTTGCATGACAAGATACTGCCCAAAGCGGATATGTTGTATCTGCCCGGCGGTTATCCTGAACTGTATGCTGAAGCCTTGGAGAAAAATCTGTCTATGCGTCAGTCGGTAAGAGAATATGCCGAAAGTGGGCATCGTGTGTTGGCTGAATGTGGCGGAATGATTTATCTGACTAAAGATATAGACGGTAAAGAAATGTGTGGTATCCTGCCGCTTAGCACTACTATGAAAAATGCGCGTCTTAGACTTGGTTATCGCAAAGTATGTTTTGGCAATATGGAATTACGTGGTCATGAATTTCACTATTCTCAAACTGAGAATTTAGCGAATTTACCTTCAGTGGCAGTTCAGTTTAACGTACGTGACGAGGAATTTAAGACACCTGTCTACAGATATAAAAATGTGATTGCTGGTTATACACATTTATATTGGGCTGAAACCGACATCTTTAAATTATGGGAACAATGAAAAGGATTTATACAAAAACAGGAGATAAAGGTATGACTGCTATTCATGGAGGTGTGCGTGTGTCAAAGACTGATATACGGATTGAGGCTAACGGTACCCTTGATGAACTGAATGTGGCGGTAGGCGCCCTTCGGACTTCACTTGAGGCCGGTCATAGCTGGCAAAATTTTCTCAGAAATATTCAGCTGAACCTTATGACTGTTATGAGTCTTGTCGCAACACGTAGTGAAATGAGAAAGAGTAACCCTAATTCACTTGCAGATGATATTGTGTCACAGACTGAAAAACTTATTGATAAGCTGACTTCCGAATGTTCGCCGTCTGACAGTTTTATTCTACCCGGAGGAACTCCGTTAGCTTCACTTATACATCAGGCTCGTGTCTTAGCCAGAAGAGCCGAGAGAAGACTATGGAAACTGAATGAGCAGGATGAGGTGCCTGAGAACATTCTGTGTTATCTTAACAGATTGTCAGATCTGTTTTTTATAATGGCTCGATACGAACTTCAACATTCCGGTTGTCAGGAGGAAATATGGAGGGAGTTCGGATATAAACGTAAACTGAAATGAAACGATTATCACCTGTGATGTTAGCCGGTACCGGCAGTGATGTCGGCAAGAGTCTGATAGCTACCGGACTATGCAGAATTTTCCGACAGGACGGTTATAATCCGGCACCGTTCAAAGCTCAGAATATGGCTCTTAATTCGTATGCCACACCTGACGGATTGGAAATCGGTCGTGCACAGGCTGTACAGGCTGAAGCTGCTGGTATAGAATGTTCAACCGATATGAACCCGGTGCTTCTGAAACCTTCAGGCGAACATACCTCTCAGGTAGTGCTTGAAGGTAGAGTTGTCGGTAATAAATCTGCCTATGAATATTTCCGTAAGGAAGGTAAGGAGGAATTGCGTAAGATTGCTCATGAAGCTTTTGACCGTCTGGCAGCACGGTTTAATCCGATAGTGCTTGAAGGAGCCGGTAGTATCTCTGAGCTCAATCTGCGCGACGGAGATATTGTAAATATGTCAATGGCTGCTTACGCTGATGCGAAAGTGATTCTTGTAGCTGACATTGATCGTGGAGGTGTGTTTGCAAGTGTTTATGGTTCGATAATGCTTCAGTCTGAGGAAGACCGTAAGCGAATAAAAGGAATTATAATCAATAAATTCCGTGGTGATCTGCGTCTGTTTGAAGAGGGTAGAAAATTATTGGAAGATATATGTGGAGTGCCTGTATTAGGTGTGGTGCCTATGGCCTCACATATATATATTGATGAAGAAGATTCAGTTTCACTTGCTGTGAAAGACAGAAATGCTGTCAGAGATAAAGTAAATGTTGCTGTGGTATTACTGAAACATATCTCCAACTTTACCGATTTTAATGTGCTTGAACGTCATCCGGAAGTCAATCTGTTCTATGCCGAGTTGCCTGCTGACCTTGAAGCAGCCGATATAGTGATTATACCGGGTAGTAAGAATACACTTTCCGACCTGCTCGACTTGCGAAAAAGAGGTATGGCTAAAGCTATATGTAAAGCACGTTGCTCCGGAAAGACAGTAGTAGGAATATGCGGTGGCTATCAGATTATGGGTGAGGAGGTAATAGATTCGTTAGGTGTTGAAGGTGATATTGAGAGTCTGCCCGGACTGGGATTATTACCTGTAAGAACTGTAATGACAGCTGATAAAACAACACGTCAGACTGAATTCAGATTCATGGACGATGAGCGGTTGTGTAAGGGTTATGAGATTCATGTCGGCCGTACTGTAACCGACAGACCGTTTATAACTTCAGGTGACGGTACACAAGAAGGATGTATGGTTGACGAACGTTGTTTCGGTAGTTATGTACATGGTCTTCTTGATAATGCTCCGGTCATTGACTTTCTGCTGCAACCTTTTAGGCATGACAGAATGAAAACTGAATTTGATTTTTTCACTTTCCGGCAACAGCAATATGATCTGTTAGCCGACTGGTTGAGAAAATATGTTGATATACCCCGGCTTTATAAAATTATGATGTGCGATGATTGATGGACATGGTGACGACTTATTTCTCTATGGAGATAAGATTAAAGTGAATTTCAGTACTAATATTCCGCAGTCTGTTGACCATACCGGTCTGTTAAAGCATCTTGTCGACTGCGGAGATATATTCAGAAACTATCCGGAACCTGCACCCCGGAGTGTGGAGCAGCAGTTAGCTGATAAGTATGGTGTGACAACAGACAATGTTATTGTCACTAATGGTGCCACTGAAGCTATATATCTTCTTGCTCATGCTTACAGAGACGGGACATCAGGGATAATTATACCGACTTTCAGAGAGTATCAGGATGCTTGCAGGATATTTTTACATAATCTTGAGTTTATTACTGCATTAAGTGAGGTTAACAGAGATATGCAAATGGTATGGCTGTGTAATCCTAATAATCCAACCGGTCGTATTTTTGACCGTACAGAACTTTTGGCTACATCTGACCGCTTTAAGGATATTCTTTTTGTTGTTGATCAGGCTTATGCCGATTATTCCGTAAGTGAAGTTCTGACTGTAGATGATGTGATAAAGCGTAATAATATGGTTATGCTGAGGTCTCTGACCAAGCAGTTTACCATACCCGGACTGAGGATAGGTTATGCTATAGGCTCAACCTGTATTATAAATCGGCTAAGAGCATTACGTATGCCTTGGTCAGTTAATTCTATAGCTATACAGGCGGCACATTATCTGCTGGAACATTCGGAAAGTTATAAAATAGATGCCTCAATATTACATTCAGAAGCGATACGTATAGCTAAAGCTATGACTGCTATGGGTATAAAGACAGAAACTACCGATTGTAATTTTATATTGGGTTGTCTTCCTGACAGTACAGCCTCAGAACTTAAACAGTGGCTTATTGACAGGCACGGGTTGCTAATTCGTGATGCCTCGAATTTCGAGGGCCTGTCTCCTCGGCATTTCAGAGTCGCGGCACAAAGTTATGAAGAAAATAATCTGCTTATTAGCGCTTTAAAAGAATGGATTTCGTTATCATAATCTTACCTTTATTGATAGGGTGGGTGCTGGATATATGTCTTGGTGATCCGTCATGGCTGCCTCATCCTGTTGTTTGGTTTGGAAAAGCTATAAGTTTTTTTGAGCACAAATTTAATAAGGGCACACATCGACGCCTGAAGGGAGGTCTGACAGCTATAATACTGATAGCGGGTGTCTATCTGCTTACATGGTGGTTTCTTAAAACAGCTACCTCCTTTAATGTATGGCTTGGCTTGGTGTTGCAGTCAATACTGATATTTTTCTGTCTTGCCGGTACTACTCTTATCAGAGAAGTGAGAATGGTATTTGAGGCCACTGAGATTTCACTTGAGAAAGGCCGACAACAGGTGGGACGTATTGTCGGCCGCGACACAGCTTGCTTGTCAGCACAGGAGATACGTACAGCAGCTCTTGAAACTTTGGCAGAAAATCTCAGTGACGGTGTGATAGCTCCGTTGTTTTGGTATGCTTTGCTCGGTGTTCCGGGTATGATGGCTTATAAGATGATAAATACTCTTGATTCTATGATAGGTTACCGAAACGAACGTTACCGCAGGTTCGGTATGATAGCTGCAAGAATAGATGATGTAGCCAACTATATACCTGCACGACTCACTGCGTGGCTGATGATACTTGTGTCGGGCAGATTTAATTTGTTCTCATTTGTGTCGCGTTTCGGACGGCAGCACGCAAGTCCTAACAGCGGCTATCCGGAGGCGGCTTTAGCCGGCCTGCTTGATTGCCGCTTCGGAGGTACACATGATTATTTCGGAGAAAGTGTTTACAAACCTTATATCGGCGTGACTGAACGGGACTTTACTTATTCTGATGTCAGAGAGGCTATATTAGTCAACCGTAGGACAGAATCATGTATGCTTGTTCTTACTCTTGCTATCAGATGTCTGTTTCTATTATAGCACCATAAGGTGGAATATTATTATAGACTTCTCCAAATGATTTTCCTTCTAACGCTACAAGAGCGTTAATAAGAATACCGCCATGAGTGAAAATGCCTATAGTTGTTTCCGGTGACTCGTTGCGCAGATCTTCGATGAAGCTGAGAAAACGTTTCTGCTGTTCAAGTACAGTTTCTCCTCCGGGCGGAGCCACATTGATGTAATCATCAAACCACTCTTGTAGCTTAGGACCTGTTATCTTATCATATAGCATCATTTCCCATTCACCGAAATTAAGTTCTTTCAGTCTGGCGTCTCTTATAGCTTGCGGATAACCGCAGAATTCCGCTAATTTCACACATCTTGAAAGCGGGCTGCAAAATACTTTGTCAAACCTATAGGCTGAAAGACGTTCTTTTACTGCTGTGGCTTCTTCTGTGAAGCTTTCGGCAAGCGGTACATCAGTCTGTCCATAACATACCCCTTTGGGTACGGCAACAGAAGTATGACGGATTAATACAAGTTTCATATTGCTGTTATCATATTGCTGTTAATATTACGATACCGGTTAGCATGGCTGCTTCACAGATAAGAAAAGTAGCTCCGCAGCAGTCACCGGTATAGCCTCCTATACGATGTTTCATTATCTTTATCATAAAGAACAATGCAATTAACGGAAATATTACCGCGCAGGCAGTCAGAGGTGAATAAATTATTATAGGAGTAATCGGTAGGATACCTGAAAGCAGGTTGAAAGTAAGTTGACCAATAGTCATACGTGAGTAGGAGATTTTGTTTTTTGCTCCTTCCGGACGTGCATATTCTAATATATTGGTCAACTGCGAGGCACAGCATTTTGCAAACGGGTCAGCTGCGAAGATGGCCATAGCTCCTGTTTCTGCAGGAAGTGAATCTAAAAGTGAACATGTAAGAAGGAAATAGCATATCAGACCTATTACTCCGTATGTACCGATATGGGAATCTTTCATAATCCGGAGCACACCTTCTCTATTCTGTCCACCTCCGAATCCGTCGCAGAAATCTGCCAGACCGTCTTCATGTAGTGCGCCTGTGAGTAACAGCCGTATGATGATAGCTGATACCACAGCCGGCAACAGAGGTAACACAAAAGACAGAAGGTAGAGTGTCAGACCTGTGAGACCGCCTGTAAGCCAGCCTGTCAGAGGCCAGTAGACTACAGCTGTGGAGTAATATGAAGAGGGAATATCAATCAGCCTCCACATCGGCAGACGGGTAAACAATGTGAAAGCTGCGGCAACGTGTTTCATCAGAAATATTTAGTGACATTGACTGACTGGAAGCTATCCATACGGTTTATCATTCTGACAGCTGACTCAATTATAGGATAAGCGCATACAGCTCCTGTACCTTCACCGAGGCGGAGATCAAGATGGAGTAAGGCTCTGACTTTCATTGCTTCAAGCATGAGTTTGTGACCGCTTTCATCTCCCTGATGTCCGAATACGGCGTAATCGAGTATATGAGGATAGAATTGTGAGGCCGCAAGTATGACAGCTGTCATTATAAAACCGTCTACGATTATCAGCATACCCGATTCGGCGGCCTGTAGCATTGCACCCATAGCCATAACCATTTCATAGCCTCCGAACCATGCTACTTTCGACTTTGCATCATCTTCACCATGATAGTTGGCTAAAGCTGCTGACAGCACTTCAGCCTTATGCTTTACTCCGGGAGTATCAAGACCTGCGCCGGCTCCGATACATTTATTTAGCTCGATGCCGGTGAAAAGGTGCATCCAGATTGCCGAAGGTGAGGTATTGCCACTACCCATTTCACCGAAACTGATTACGTTGCAGTCTGTAGTAGCAATAATATCTTTTACTACTTTCGCACCACGCTCTATACATAATTCCATCTCTGTAATAGTCATAGCCGGACCGTGAAGAAAGTTTCTGGTGCCTTTGCGTACTTTCATATCTATTATACCATGTCCGGAGGGTATATCATAGTCTGTACCGGCGTCTACTAAGACTAATCGGAATCCATGTTGCTCACATAGAAAATTAATACCTGCTCCTCCTTTGGAAAAGTGACTGAGCTGTTGCCATGTTACTTCCTTAGGCGATACGCTTACCCCTTCTTCGAGTATACCGTGATCTGCTGCGAAAAGTACATTATGCGGACTGCGTAACTCAGGTGTAAGAGTTTGCTGAATCAGACATATCTTTTTAGCTATTTCTTCCAGCCTTCCGAGTGAGCCTTTCGGTTTTGTTAGGTTATCGATTTTGTCTGTAATCTGTGGTTCGATTTGATGGTCAAGGGGGTTGATAGTGAATTTCATGGCTTAACAGATTTTATTTTTACGGGAATACCGGATACTGTCAGATATACTTCATCAGCTGCTGAGGCTACAAGCTGGTTGATTGAGCCTTGCAGATCAGTAAAGCGGCGCTGGGTTGCGTTTTCGCTTACGCCTCCGAGACCTATTTCATTAGTTACAAGAATCAGTGTAATATTATGACTGAACAGTCGCGTGAGTTCATGCTGCATTGCTTCGAATGCCTGTGTAGTAGCCTCATTGTATTTGAAAAACCAATTGCTGGCCCAAAGAGTAAGACAGTCAACAAGCACTGTATCCCCTTCATGCAGGGTAAGAGCGGAAATATGTAAAGATTCTTCAAGATTACGCCATCGCTTCTCCCTGCGCTGACGGTGAATCATGACTCTGCGACGCATCTCCTCATCGAAGATTTCTGCCGTAGCTAAATATACCGGGCGTTCGGACAGGTTGAGGGCCAGATTTTCCGCAAACACACTCTTCCCGGAGCGTTGCCCTCCTGTCACCATTATGACTTTTGCTTTCAATGTCGTTTGAGTAATCTTATTTTAATCCAGAAATAACTCTCATGTATTGCAAAAGGCAGGTTTCCTGACTTAGCCCGAACAATCTGAAAGGCCTTCCCACACATTGTGTGCAGTGACCATAAAGATACGATTGTTCTGTATTCATCGGGCCTTACAGTAGCTGGTACTGTCCCGGATTTACACCGGATTCCCTCTCACGGACAACACCTGTCCGTTCACCGTATTGCGCGGCAAATTTACAAAAAAATCTCTGATTCGGCCTTATTTTTCATTATAAAGTCCGGCCTTCGGTCTGCCATAATGTATTTATACTTTTCTCTACTTTGAGTACATATTATCAAATTAATCAGGCTGCTTATTGTCAATATTTCAAGATTAAGGCGTTAATAAATCAGTGACGGTATAATTTTGGTAAAGATACAACATATTATCATTTTGTCTGTGCAGCTTAATTATATATGGTATGAAAAGCGTATTACCCCGACATAAAGTGTCACTGGTCAGTGATTGCGGACTGAAAACCCGTGAAATCAGCAGTGTTTCTGTAGGTCAGCTACCTGTTACCTATGCTCATCAGGACGATTATTATATTTTCGGTCTCATGGAAAAGGGACAGGCAACATACGAACTGGATTTCAGTCAGCGAACTATTTACCCTGGTCAGCTTTTGCTTATACAGCCGGGGCAGGTACATAAGTTTGGCAGTTCACAGTTTTATGAAGGTTTTGCTTTGATAGTTGATAGCAGTTATGTTGATAAATGTTATACCTGTCTGTTTCAAGATGTAGCCTTCAGTGAGATAGAGGTTGACATACCCTCGGAATGTCAGCCGGAACTTCGTATGTTATTTGATCTTATCCGTAAGTACATTCCATTGTCTGAAAGCGAGGCTGATAAAAGAGAGACCTATCAGCGTATAGCACGTAGTCTTGCGGAGGCTTTCGTGGGGTTGGTTGTTGCCTGTGCCACATCTGCACTGTCTTTATCCGATAGAAAGGAAAACCGTCGTCTTGAAATTGTACGTACTTTGAACCAACTGCTCAACGAACATATTGCCATTAACCGCAGTCCGTCGTTTTATGCCGGTTTGATGCATATTTCGCCTGTCTACCTTAATGAAGTTATAAATGATATATGTGGAGTCAGTACAAGTCAGTATATACGTAACATGCTTATTCTTAATGCTAAGCGTTTGTTAGCCTATACTTCTTTAAGCGTCAAGGAAATAGCTGCCCAGTTAGGTGTCGATGACAGTGCCTATCTCTCACGTATCTTTACATCGGCCGTAGGTGTGTCACCGGTAAAATTCCGTCAAAACCTTAAATAGTCCGGTTTAAGCCTTATTTATGACATTGTCTGTCGGTCATTGTCATTATAACTTTGCAGTCGTAATCAAAGTAAATAAGGCAATGAAAAAAATCACAAAACTTAAATTGTGTGCATGGGTATTGGCAGCTCTTACAATCGTAATGCTTGCTTCAGGTATTCAGCTTGAAATAAATCCGGCGGGATTACCATTATGGGTGTGGCTTCATATCGTGTTTGGAATCGCCTTTTTCGCTTTTATCTTCTGGCACCTTGCGCTTAATCGTTCTGCTGTTCGTATGATGTGTAGTAAAGCTAAGAGTAAGATACCGAAAAAGGGTACACGTTGGCTTAGCGCTTTCTTTTTACTCACTCTGATTAGTGCTGTGGTAGCTACGGTACACTGGTGTATTAATCCGGTTCATTCTACAATTGGTGGCATACATGGTAAAATAGGTTTTGTATTTATCGTGATGGTAATAGTGCATACGTGTCGGCATAGCGGCTTCTTCGGCTTGAAAAAGCAGAAACGGACGTGAGATACGGAGCAGAGCTCCGGACGTAAACAAGCTTCGCACGGATAATATATTAGGAAAAATCGCTTATCAACATTAGGTTATTTATACCAAAGTAAGTAATTTTGCATTATCGTAATCACAATTAACGAATTATTGGCGATGAAGAATATCCTCGTGTTTCTTAGCGGTGTAGTTTCTATTATTATGATATTGGTGAGTACTGCTTGTTCCGGTCGGCGTTATGCCGAGCATGAAAGACATTATTCGGAGATAGAAGCTCAGCTTAATGACTATGTGGAAAGTAAGGCAGATGCACGTATAGGTGTGGCAGTAATTGTCAATGGGGAGGACACTATCACAGTTAATGGGAACAGTAGCTTTCCGATGCTGAGTGTCTACAAATTTCCTCAGGCGCTTGCTGTGGCTGATTACTGTCTGCGGAATGGAGTGACAATTTCTGATACTGTTACAGTCAATGCCGATGAGCTGAAAGAAAATACTTGGAGTCCGATGCGGGATAAATATGGAGTAAGGAACATTCGACTGCCGCTTTCAGAAATTTTGGAGTATTCGCTTAGTCAAAGCGATAATAACGCTTGTGACATTCTCTTCCGTCTGATAGGTGGTCCGGTTGTTGCCGATAGTCTGATGAAAGCATTAGGTTATCCTGATATTGCGATTGTTTCTACCGAAGACGATATGCACCGTGATACAGGATTATGCTACCAAAACAGTGCCACACCGATTGCGATGGCTGCGTTGTTTGATAAATTTTATCGTCAGGATATGTGGCATAATAGTCCGGTGTATGAGTCTGTTGGTTCGATTATGATGATGTGTCGGACCGGAAACAGTCGTCTGCCGGCACCGCTGATGCCTACTAATGCCCGAATCGGTCATAAGACTGGCACAGGCGATACGGATGCACAGGGCCGTATTATTGCTGTAAACGATGCCGGGTACGTCTTCCTTCCCAACCGAGATGGATATGCTATAGCGGTATTTATATCTGATTCCGCTTATGGCATGGCAGAGACAGAGCAGATTATAGCTGATATTTCGGAAATAGTCTTTAAGGGTTGCGGTAAGAAACAAAGAAAATAAACCCACATTTTAATTCTGATGTTATGAAAGTATTGTTAGCGATTTTTACCATAACACTTAATTCAGTATTCTGTATGGCACAGCTTAACTGGCAGAATAACCCTGTAGGTGCTGTTTTCGCACGTCAGGGTGGGGAGACACCCGAAGGCACTTTCCGATTTACTAACGACGGATATGAAGTGTATACTCTTGTATGCTCCGACAAATCATTTCAGCCGGCTTCATTATTCTATGGCGAAAACAATGTTGATAAGCAGAAAGTAGATGCTCTGGCTCCTGAAGGCAAAATTCCCACTTCAATGAATTGTTTTGTAGTCAGGACTCTCAATGGCTATATAATGTTTGATACCGGTTTGCCAGCTTCCAAAGGAGGTAAGACACTTGAACGTCTAACCTCACTGAAAATATCTCCGGCCGATATCACATCTATTTATATTACTCACGGTCACTTTGACCATATTGGAGGTCTGCTTGATGATGCAGGAAAAGCGGTCTATCCTAATGCGAAATTGTATATTCCTAAAGCTGAACTTTCATTTATCAGCGAAACTATGAAAGAAGCTTACAATGAAGTTGTTTAAACTTATTTCTATAAGTTAATAAAACAGTAAAATAATT
>CAMWVA010000013.1 GCA_947177575.1 uncultured Porphyromonadaceae bacterium
TTATAACGTATGATGAGCCTGTTTGCAACAGGTTTTTATTATTTTTGTAAAAATCAATTGATATTATAGGTTTATTGTAAACCATAGCTCAAATTTTATCATATACTAAAGACTATTTTATGCGACTCGGATTAGGATTTTCACTTGCTCTGTTATTAGCAGTGATGGGTATAGATAATTGTATGGCTTTGACCGGAAAATGGCGCGGAGATATAAGCTTGGGCCCTACAAAGTTACCTCTTGTGTTTAATTTCAGTGAAACACCCGAGGGAGATACAGAAGCTACAATGGATTCTCCACAGCAGAATGCTAAAGGTATTCCTTTAGAGGTAAAATTCTGTTCTCAGGATAGTATCAGTCTTGAATGTAAGATGATTGGTGCTACATATAATGGTAGAATCGAAGACGGTAAAATCGATGGTACATTCAGTCAGCGAGGTGTCAATCTTCCCCTTACACTGACTCCTGAGGAGGATTTGTCCGTGCGTCGCCCGCAGACTCCGCAGCCACCATTTCCTTATATCGAGAAAGATATTGTTTTCACTTCTTATGACGGTACAGAGCTTGCCGGTACTCTGACTTTGCCGGATGCTACGCCGGGAAAGAAATTTCCGACAGTGGTAATGGTTACAGGAAGTGGTCCGCAGAATAGGGATGAAGAGATATTTGAACACAAACCATTTGCTGTGATTGCTGATTACTTAGCAAGAAATGGAATTGCCTCTTTTCGGTTTGATGATCGCGGTACAGCATCATCAAAAGGAAATTATTCTGAAGCGACAATAGAGACATTTAAAGGCGATGCTCGCAGTGCTTATAATTTTGTGAAAGGTTTGCCCGAAACAGATAAGACAGGTATTTTAGGACATTCCGAGGGTGGTACATTAGCTGTTATGATAGCCGCTGAAGACAAGCCTGATTTCATTATCTCGCTTGCCGGAATGGTAATTCCGTCCAAAGAAACATTGTTAGACCAGAATATTCATCTGCTCGATCAGTTAGGTATAAGCGGTAAGCAGAAAGAATCATCTGTAAAGCTTATAGAAAAGCTGTATGAAGAAGTTATCAAACAATATAATTCAGGAGTAAGCTCTCCCATAGATATAGACTCTATTTGTCGTACGAATTCTCTTGAAGTACCGGCTATAGTGCTTGAATCGGTAAAGCAGAACAATGTTAGCCGTACCGGTTATTTCGATAGCCTTATAAGTCTTGACCCTACATCGGCTTTAAAGAAACTCAAATGTCCTGTGTTAGCTATCAACGGTACAAAGGACATCCAAGTTAATGCAGATAAAAATCTTGAGGCCTTCAGAAACAATGTCAAGAATGTAGAGATTCAACGCATGGATGGTCTTAATCACCTTATGCAACACGCTGTTACAGGCGAAACTTCGGAATATAACGAAATCAGAGAAACCATCTCTCCCGAAGTCCTATCACTTATCTCAACCTTCATTTTACGTCAGAAGTAGTGTTGTCTACACTTCTATTGACAAGAGCTATGCCGAAGAAGACCATGAGAGTGGCACCGGCTTTTACCCAACCGAAGTTGCCGACGCCGAGGGTAACAGCTATGATGGCTGCAAAAACGGGCTGAAGGTAGTTGTACATGCTGACTACAGTTGGCTTCAACTGACGCTGCGCTACCGGAATAAGAAGATAGCCTATGAAAGTCGCAACTATAATGATGTAAGCTAATTCACCCCATATTTTCAGGTCAATTGCAGAGAAGTCGGTTTTTAATATCGACGGTATACAAAAGGGTACGTATGTAAAGGTAGAGATGAAGAAAAGCCATTTCATCAGTGTGTAGGGAGAGTATTTACGTATTATGTCGCTGAAAGCCACATAATAGACAGCAGCGCAGAACTGAGCGGCCATACAGAATAAATCTCCCATAAGCGGATTTGAGGCAATGGAGCTTTGAGGAGAACTTGCCACAAGAAGTAACGCTCCGGCAAGACCTATAATTACACCGGAAACTTTGAGCCATCTCATGCGGAAATGCAGAAATATGGCGGCAAGAATCATCGTGAAAACAGGGGTGAGGGAACTCATTACCGACGAGTCAATAGGATTCGTCATTCCCACACCGATTATAAAGAGACCTTGATTAGCGCTTATTATAAGCAGTGAAGCAGCGGCGAGCCGCAGCCAGTCGCGTGAATCTATTTTCTGACGTGTTTTTACAGATTCAGGTAATATAAAAGAAAAAATAAAGAACATCAGAGCGCCTCCGGTGATTCTGATTCCTGAGAGAGCCAGCGGAGAAATAACTTCCGAAAGCATCACATCTTTCGAGATCGGTGACATTATACCCCAGCCTAAATTGGCTAACAGTATCGCAATGTGGGCGTTTCTTTTGGCGTAGTCCGATTTATTCATACTTATTCCTGTTACGAGCGGTAAACCATGCAGGACGATAGGTCAGCGTTACGGGCTGACCGGCAGGCGGGGTAAGTGCTCGGAGCAGTGAGGCTCCGGAGGAGGATACTGCTGCTGAGCCACCGACACCGGTAGCTTTCAGATGTAGAAGTGCCTCGCGTGGGGAGGCGAATAGGAGGGGAATATCTTGTGTCTCTATAGTGACGTCAGTGAAATTGCGCTGCAGAGCAGCTTCGAGCTTTGCGAATGTAAGATAAAGCATGGGAGAGGGACGCAGGGTATCAAGTTCACTGAGATTGCCCGGCAGAAATGTTGAGCATACTAAGGCACCGTCAGGAGTAAGACAACGGGAAGCATTGGCAAAGAAGCGAGCCTGATGACTGAACCATTGTATTGTCGAGGCTGACACGATGAGGTCGAATTGTTCTGTACACTCTTCCATCCACTTTTCGGCATCAGCCTGCATATAGTATTCCTCAGGCGCAAGATTAAGCTGAGGTATTGGATAGAGGTCAAGATAAGTAATTGATTTTATCGGTAGAGATACGGTGTACATACGGCTGAAGAGTCCGGAGCCTACACCGATTTCAAGTACACGCAGACTTCGGCTTTTGGGAGCAGCTTTTACTGCCATATCTGCGAGCCGCCGGGCTATAAGACGCTGGGCTTCGGCAGCTTTGTCGTATGTAGGTAGTGCCTTGTGAAAACGGTGTGCCACACGCTCTGTATCAGGAATTACCGAATGTACTATCTTAGACAGTTCGATAAAATGCGGTGCTTTCAGATTTATTATCTCTACTTCCGGATAATTGTGACTCCACGCTGTATGTTGAGCGGAGGAGGGGAAAATACGGTCATCATTGCCTATGTAAACTCTTCGCCAAGGTATAGAATTATCAGTCTGATTATTTTTAGAATCAGATGCTACAAATTCAAGTTGTCGACGCAGCATGTCGATGTCAGGAGTGGAGGGTAGACGTAGTTCAAGTTGTTCCAGTGCTTCGCGGGAACCTGCCATCCGAAGACGGAATTTGGTAAGGTTACGTAATGACAGTGTCGCTGCAGTGGCCGAGAATATATCTACCGGAATACCTTCAGTATCTGATACCGGAGTCAGAGTACCATTAATGGCGAAAGCAGATGTGGTACTGACGTCAGTCAGAGCACGATGAGCAGCATATACTCCAAGAGACCATGCAAACAGATATATAGTTGAGTACTGACCCACTATATCAGTGGGAAAATCGAAATCATCAAAATCATAAGCCACCAGAGTGTCCCATCCGGTACGGGTAGCTCCGACGTATAATTCGGGTGTCGTGCCCCAGCCGGCAAATATGAGAATCAGACGGTGGTTGTCCGGAGAGTGGCTGATGAACTGAAGTTTCATGCTTGTTAAAGCTTTTAGTCGATGTGTTTAAATGACTATGCTGATAATATTTCTGGGATGTTGTATAAAAAGTGATTAGGACGCTCTTAAAGACTGCTTGAAACAGCTGTCTTTTTTAAGTTCCCATGTATGATTATCTTTAATTCTTTTTCATATCTTTCCCAGATTTATTTATCTAATTAAAAGATAATTAACAGGCAGAGCCGAATTAACCGACACTGATAATAATATGCAAAGTAAGTAAATAGTCAGTTACTGACAAAATAAATGTCTGTTTAAATTTCTTTATTTGTAGTTAAGTTAGGTAAATCAGAAACTTACTTCAAATAGTAATTAGAAGGTGGTCATAGTATTTGTCGTAATCAAAGATGTTTATGCGATTAGGGCGTGCAGAGAAAGCCGGTAGTGGAGTCGATAAAATTCTGAGTGGTTGGCATTATTTAGGGTTACCCAAGCCTACTGTATCAGAAGAAGCACGTCCAGATTATATGGTGATAATCAATATTTTGTAAAAAATCCAAAGGAATAATTTGTGAATTTTAGATAAAATCCAAAGGAATACCCAGAGAGAAAAAATCGAGATATAGCAACTGTATCGTTATATAACAGAGAACTCATAATGCTATTGATATGAGTTGAGGATAGTGATAAAGGGTTTTAGGTCGGATTCGGTGAGGAGAGCGTTGAGGGAAATGCGGAGACGTTCGCCACCGGGAGGAACAGTAGGACGGCGTATTGGGAGGACATCAAGACCGGCGGTGTGCAAATGGTCAGCTAATGTCAGAGCTTTGGCGGCATCGCCCGTAAGGTAAGGTATTATCTGGGAATAGGCAGGGCGGTTGAGACGGTTGCCAAGCCATTGCCACAGATGTTGCAGATGCTCGCGTTCGGTGTGCATGGTTGTCATCTTTTCGAGCATAAGCAGAGTCCATGCGCAACAGGCCGGCGGGAGAGCTGTGGAGAAGATAAAGGGACGTGCTGAATTGAGCAACCAGCGTTTCATCGATGTGGAACATATAGTATATGCTCCCATAGAGGCTAATGCTTTGCCAGCTGTGCCAACAATAAGGTTTATATCTTTGATACAATTCGTCTGTTCACAAAGTCCGAGCCCATGCTCACCGAACACACCGACGCCGTGAGCTTCATCGACATAAAGCACTATACGGTCATCTTTACGTTTCAGTTTTATTAAAGCATCAAGCGGAGCCAAATCACCATCCATACTATAAACGGATTCGACTATAATTACTATATGTCGGAAATCCGAACCTTTGGTTGCTATGATACGTTCCAAATGCTCTGTATCATTATGGCGGAAACGGATAAAGTTTGCACCACAAGTGCGGAGACCGTCGATAGCCGAAGCATGTATGAGTTTGTCAGCTACGAAAAGAGTTGAGGGAAGGTTAAGTGCGCCGATACACCCTACATTGGCATGATAGCCCGAATTGAATACCAACGCCGGACGCCGGTAGAGCTCCTCGAGCTTATCCTCAAGAAGGGCATGATGATACTGACGCCGTGAGAGGAGCCGCGAAGCCGAAGATGTCATGGAAGCATCAGGAAAACGACACAGAAACTCATCGCGCCATTCCTCGGAACGCTGTCCGAGGCCGAGATAATCGTTTGAGCACAGATCCGTCATGTCCGGACGGCCCTGTGCAGGTATAGTGCGGCAGCGGGATTCGGTTGCTAACTCAGAGAGTAAAATATCAAGTTCTGTATCAAGCATCCGGAGTGTAACTTATACCGTTGGTCTCGGCTATTATAGAGAGTAGGGCATCGCACAACCGTTCCACCTGACTGTCAGAAACGGCGAGGAAAGGAGGCATAATATAAGCATTTCGGCCGAAAGGACGTATCCAGACTCCTTCCCGAACACATAGACGCTGAAACTCCGCTAAGTCTACGTCGTGGTCAAGTTCCACGACACCTATAGCACCAAGTACTCTCACATCATGTACAAAAGGCCATGAAGCCGCAGGTTTTAGACGACGGCGCATGATAGCCTCGATTTCGGCTACTCTTTTTTGCCAAGGTTGTGAAAGCAGAAGTCGCAGAGAGGCCAAACCTACAGCGCAGGCCAATGGATTCGCCATAAAGGTAGGACCGTGCATCATTACATGAGCATCGCTGTTAGCAATCATATCAGCTACTTTAGCTGTAGTGGCTACGGCCGCAAAGGTCATATAGCCGCCTGTGATAGCTTTTCCGATAAGCATTATGTCAGGTTCGACACCGGCATGTTCCCAAGCGAATAGTCGTCCTGTACGGCCGAAACCGGTAGCAATCTCATCAAAAATGAGTAATATGCCGAGTTTATCACACAGAGTGCGTAATTCCCGTAGGTACTGAGGATGATAGAAACGCATACCACCGGCACCCTGTACCACAGGTTCGAGTATGACACCGGCCAGAGTTTCAGCATTCTCTTCGAGCAACCGACGCATAGATTCGAAGTCTGACGGTTCCCATTCTGAATCGAAAGTACAACGTGGTTCATCGGCGAAGAAACGTACAGGCAGTGCCGGACCGAAAGCCGAGTGCATTCCGGTGACAGGGTCACATACCGACATAGCGTTCCACGTATCGCCATGATAACCGCGACGTATTGTGGCGAAATTGGTACGGCGGGGATTATTCTGGGCTTGTACAGCCATTTTCAGAGCTACTTCCGTAGCCACCGAACCGGAATCGGCATAAAATATGTGCTGCATCGAAGGCGGGAGCACTTTAAGTAGCATACGGCCGAGTTCTATAGCCGGTTCATGAGTAAGACCGCCGAACATGATATGACTCATCTTATCGAGCTGTTGGCGGGCAGCCTCATTAAGTGTAGGGTTGTTGTAACCGTGTATCACACACCACCACGACGACATACCGTCGATAAGTTCGGTTCCGTCAGCTAATGTTATAACCGCACCTTCCGCATGATCTACCTTATAGGTAGGAAGCGGATTGTGGGTTGAGGTGTAGGGATGCCACAGATGAATGTGGTCGAATTCGTCAAAATTAGGATTATCGTGTTGCATGGCATTATTAAACAGATTACAGACGCAGATGAAGTGAAGTGCACATAGTCTTATACCGGATCGACATCATAGTATACGATTGCCGATTTCAGCCGTGAGTCGGAAGCAAGCGAGGCCGTGACCGAGCGTAGCAGGTCTTTAACCTTCCGCATCGAAGCATTCGCCTCGACCTTAAGCATTATAGATTGTAGAAACCATGTCGCCACTCGGCTGACCAGCGGTTTTTCAGGACCGAGTACACGTTCGCCGAAGACCTTACGCAGCTCAAGGGTATATGTAACGGCTAAGGCATCGACAGTGGCAGCGTCCTTATGTTTTATATAAATATTAATGATACGTGTGAACGGAGGGTAGGCGAAGCGCTTACGGTCATCAAGCTCACGTGCGTAGTACGAGGCATAATCATGGCATTTCACATCGGCTAATACGGGATGTTCCGGGGCAGTGGTCTGAATGATTACCTGCCCCTTGTCAGCGCGTCGCCCGGCACGTCCGGCTACCTGTTCGAGCATATTGAAGGCACGTTCGTTACTGCGAAAATCCGGAAAATTGAGTAGTGTATCGGCATTGAGCACACCGACTACACGTACATTCTCAAAATCAAGGCCTTTTGTCACCATTTGTGTACCTACAAGAATATCAGTCTCATGACGGGCAAACTCCTCGATTATTTCCTGATAGGCATCTTTGTTACGTGTGGTATCAAGGTCCATACGGGCCACACGATGTCCCTCAAACTCACGGTGCACTTCCTCGGCTATACGCTCGGTACCGTAGCCGTATATTTCGATAGCGTTATCACCGCAAGCCGGACATAACGCAGGAAGATTGCGTGAAAAACCGCAGTAGTGACAGCGCAGTAGTGCGGAGTTCTTATGATAAACCAGTGAAACATCACAATTCTGACATTTCGGAGTCCAGCCGCAGGTACGGCACACTACCACCGGAGCAAATCCCCGTCGGTTCTGAAACATTATGGCCTGTTTCCCGTCATTCAGTGCGTGATTTGTAGCGAGGCGTAAAGTAGACGACAATATACCTTTGACTTCCTTGCGTTTGCGCATGGCCTTCATGTCGACAATCTCGACTTCTGGGAGCTGTGCGTCACGGTATCTGACATCGAGTGTGACCAATCCGTACTTACCTGTAGTGGCTTTATAATAAGTTTCGACTTCGGGAGTAGCTGAACCTAACAGAGTCTTTGCACCGTGCATAGAAGCTAATACAAGAGCGGCGTCACGGGCATTATAGCGTGGGGCCGGGTCATATTGCTTAAAAGATGCTTCGTGTTCTTCGTCAACAATAACTAATCCGAGACGTGCGAAGGGCAAAAACACAGATGAACGCACACCGAGTATAACCAATGGTTCGACAGAAGTGAGCAGACGTCGCCATATATCGACACGTTCAGCATCAGAAAATTTAGAATGATATACTATCAATCGGTCGCCGAATATCTTGCGTAACCGGTCGGTAAGCTGCGTTGTAAGTGAAATTTCAGGTACTAAGAAAAGTATCTGTCCTCCTGCCTGCAGAGCTTCGTTGATGAGATGAGCGTAAATCTCTGTTTTACCGCTTCCGGTGACACCGTGCAGCAGAGTTATGCTTTGGTCATTGAAAGAGTTACGGATTTGCTGTAGGGCTGTGTTCTGAGCTTCGGATAGTTGTGGTAATTCTGTTGTGCTGAAAGCGATATTATCGGCTTTGAAACGGTTGACAGATTTACGATAGACTTCGAAAATACCTTTATCAACAAGTGCTTTGAGTATACCCGGTGTAGCGCCTGACTTATCAAGGAGTTGCTGTCGACCCACTTCAAGTGGAGCTGAATTAACAGTCAGCCAGCGGGACATATCCAGATAAGCTACTAACAGTTTTTCCTGACGCTGTGAGCGTGACACGAGAGCGAAGAACTCATGCAGCTTATCGTTATCCGACCGTTCGGCGGTCAGACGTACGAATGATTCCTTACGTGGTTTGTATTTCTCGACTACGTGTTCGTCTATTTCTACTATACCCGTAGCCAGCATAGTATTGATGTGGCGTACTATATTACGGAAGCCTGTCTCTTGCTCTATTTCAGATACTCTGAGACGCTTCTTCTGGCTGAGTACCTGTATGATGACAGTCTGATGCTCAGAGAGCTTTGTGTCGGAATCAAATTCAAAATCAGGATTCAGTGAAATAAAGGTCTCACTTTCCGGTTTGAGCCCTGTCGGCACTGCTGCTTTGTAGACTTCGCCGACAGCACAGAGATAATAATCGGCAATCCAGTGCCAGAATTTCAGCTGTGGATAACGTACAATCGGTGTTTCGTCAAGCAGAGCGACAAAAGGTTTGACTTCGTAACCTTCGGGACGTTGTGAATGGACTGATTCGATTATGGCGGTATAATACTTTTTTTTGCCGAATTGTACAAGTACACGTCCCCCGACCGTCACCTTGTCGATAAGTGCTTCGGGAACGGCATAAGTGAAAGTGGAATAGAGGGGAAGTGGTAGTATAACTTCTACAAATCTGTCCATTATATTTTTACGGAGAGTATATATCAGAACAGGTAAGTCAGATTGACTTGCCAGCCACGTTGTGAAGCGCTGAAGTTGTCAAGTTTTATAGTACGCACTTCGTAAGAGAAACCCCAAAGGTAACCGCCTGAAATCTGCCAGTGTTCGAATAGTTCTGCGCCGATACCACACTGTATGGCAAATGATGCCGCCGGGTGTTCGATAGCGGGACAGTCAGTTGTGGTAAGATTAAAGTTGAACACAGGACCACCATATACAAAAGGTGCTATATATTGCTCGACTCCTTCCATACGGGTCCATTTGAACCGTAGGTTGAGAGGAATCTGTAGCTGATGTACCCATACCTTTGTGGTGCCGATTCCGTCGGCAGCCCATACTTCATGCTCGCCGAAATGCAGTGTGGAACCGTTGGCTGAGTATTTTAGGGCGAGGTCTATTCCGAAACCGATGCCGGGAATCATAATTTCGCCCATTAGGCCGGCTTGCGGGCCGACCAGAGTATTGGTCTGGAGCAGTTTCTGCTTCCAGCGCATGTTGCTGATGTTTATTCCGGCGGTGGGTCCCCAGCGGAACTCGGCCGAGGCCGAAGCTGCGATGGCCAGGGCAGCTAAGGAGATAAGTGTCTTTTTCAACATTGTGTCTGTGGGGAGATGATGTCGGTTTTAGTTGGTGATAACCCCCTCAGTCACCGATGACCGGTAAGCTGAGGGGGACAGGAGAGAGTATTTATTTATACATGTCACTATGTATCAGAACATGTAAGCGGCTGTGATAGTCCAGTAGTTGTTACGTATTTTGATAGGTTTGAGGTCGCTGCCTATGGGAGTCCATTTAGCTATCTTGTTGATGTCCCATGTGTAGCTTGCACCTACCTGAAGATGACGTAGCAGTTCGACACCGATACCGAGGTCCCAGCCCACTTGACAGCTCTTGGTCTTCACAGCATCGACTATTTTTTTGTCAAGCTTGAAAGAGAAATCAGGACCGGTGAACAGATAGGGTGCTATGATACGTCCTACCACAGGAAGAGACAGCTTGTACTTAAGATGGATAGGTAACTGAATGAAGTTTTTACCGTAGTCAATAGTCTGATTGCCGATCTTGTCCTTAGCGGCATTGTTCATACGGGTGTACATCACTGAGGCATCCATACCTATGCCGATGATAGGCACTGTGAAATCTGCGGTCACACCGGCGGTCCAGCCTGTGGAATTAGCTGGGTCAAGTGTCTCGCCTGCAGCATTTTTGAAGTCCTTGCTGAAATGCAGCTTGTTGACGTTCATACCGGCTTTGACACCAAAGCGGAAGTCTGCGCTGGCAGCACCGATTCCGAGCACCATCATCACGGTTACGAGTACAATACGTTTGAGAATCGTCATAATTAAATATGTTTTTAGTGATAAGAAAATTAGCGGCATACCGCTGTTCAAGCTGCAAATTTAATCAAAAACCGTAAATACCGCAAATATCATTAAAACTGAATGGGTATAACAATAGCGGAAGAAATTGTATAGGCGAGTAAATAGGGGTAGTAGAATTGTTAATATAGTGAGTTATGATTAATTTTGTGAGTGAAAAATTTTAAACTGACAGATTTGTATGGATACAACTGAAAAAGATACTGAAGCGGTGCAGAGTGCCGAGGAAATGGCTATAACCGAAAAGGCTATAGAGATGCTGCGTACAGTGTATGACCCGGAGATTCCGGTCAACGTCTATGACCTCGGACTTATATATAAAATAGATTATGACCCGGCGGATAAGGTGTTGCATGTTGATATGACTCTGACGGCTCCAAGTTGTCCGGCTGCTGATTTTATAGTAGAAGATGTACGTCAGAAGCTTGTCAGCATCGAAGGGCCAAAAGCTGTAGACCTGCGTCTTGTGTTCGATCCTGTATGGAATCAGGATATGATGAGCGAAGAAGCTAAACTGGAACTTGGCTTCCTGTGATGACGGAAGATACTACTGAAGCGGCTCCCAAAGAAAGAGTAAAGGCTTATTTCCTGAGCGATCTTCATTTAGGTGCGCCTTATATGGCCGACTCACGTGAGCGTGAGGTGCGTGTGGTACGTTTCTTGGACAGTATAAAGCATGATGCCACACACATCTATCTTGTGGGCGATGTGCTTGACTATTGGTATGAATATCGCAATGTGGTGCCGCGTGGATATGTGCGTTTTTTCGGCAAGCTGGCCGAACTCACCGACAGCGGTGTGAAAGTAACATGG
The DNA here is from genome assembly GCA_947177575.1 of uncultured Porphyromonadaceae bacterium. GTDB lineage: Bacteria > Bacteroidota > Bacteroidia > Bacteroidales > Muribaculaceae > Lepagella. The sequence goes on from CAMWVA010000013.1 coordinate 11,570, forward strand.
CTGATAGGTAACCATGATATCTGGATATTCGACTATATTCCTTCAGAGCTCGGAGTGCGTGTCGTTGACGGAGTTTTGGAGGAGGAATTAGGCGGAAAACATTTTCTACTCTCACACGGTGACGGTGTCGGTGAGGTGCCACGTCCGTTCAGATACATCAGACGTATGTTCCGCAGTCGTGTATGCCAATGGTTGTTTGCCGGTATTCATCCCCGCTGGACTGTCCCGTTTGCATACGCATGGAGCGCACACAGCCGTGCTCATGGCAGACCACCGCGAGATGAATCGGCCCATCCGCTTACCGATAAACTCACGGATTATTCGCTTAGTTGTTTGGCTGAAGGAAAACATATAGATCATTTTGTCTACGGTCATCTGCATATCGTCTCATGCCGTCGGCTCAATGACTCAGGCTCTACACAATGGGTGTTAGGCGACTGGTTATGGAACATGAGCTATGCTGTATTCGATGGAGAGAAAATGCAGATGTATCGTTATACTGATAGCGATACATCTGACCCGGTTATAGAAATGACCGACAAAGAGTCATGAGTTTATATGTTATAAAACATGTTTCTGACATTTTGCCACAATATATTTGGTAGGTAATAGGATAATACCTACCTTTGCAGTGAACCTAAAACAATCTTTTTTACCTTAAGATTTTTTACCTGTAGAAACTTATAAAAAGGGTGCGACCGTGGAGGTTATCACCCTTTTTGGTTTTATCTCACATAGTTCCTCACTATTTAGGGTGAGGCAAAAACATTAATGACGATACCGTCAACGGTATCGTCATTAATGTTTTTGTTTTGGTGAATCTGATTTATCAGGATTCGTTCGTATTATTCCGGTTGTGTTCACGCTCTTCTTTGAGCCGCTGTCGTGCACGTAGAAAAAAGAAGAGGGCTATGATAACCACGACTTCGGCAACTACTGTCAGTACGAACCGTAAGGTCTGACCCTGTGCGAGTAGGTCAGTACCGAAATAAAAGGTCATAAAGAGAAAATAAATCAAAATGACCGCAGGAAGCCAGATGTAACGTTTGTCACGCATATTTCAGTTATGAATTACTTATAACCAACCGGCTTATTTGGAAGAAAGATTGCCTGAGTAGATGAAGGCATATTTCTTTATTCCCGGTATTGTCTCAACCGCAGGTCTGACTATTACAGGAGTGACTTCCGGTTTTGTGGCGGATTTCTTTTTTGTTGCAGATTTTGTGGTAGCCGTAGTTTTCTTTGTAGCTGTAGCTTTTACGGTAGTCGTGCTTTTACGTGTTGCAGCGGCTTTTTTAGTTGTTTTTGTCTTTGGGGCAGCTTCGGTGCTTTCCTGTTTGACAGGTTTACGTGATGTTTTTTTCTTGGCCACAGTCGGTAGTACTGTGTGAGACTGCATTACTTCAAGTGCATGGCTTAGCACTTCAAGAAGGGCCGGTGAGGCTTCGGAAGTGTTGGCAGGTTCGGTTTCGGATACGGTAATTTTCGGCTGTGACGTTATAGGATCTACTTCTCTCATATAAGGTGAGGCTTGAGGGTCGAAATTACCTGTGCTCAGGCAGTCATACAGGTCAATACATGCTAAAGCATCCATAGCAGCGTATGTCTGCTGGGCCTTTGTAAGTTTATCGGCTTCCCAGTTGGTAAGACGTTGGGCTTTTGAGATACGCTTTCCGAAGACTATGCCGTAAAGACGTGACAGACTGTTGTCGGCAATCATAAAATCCTTAACGTAGGCCTGAAGGTCAATGAAGCCTTCCGGAGTGAAATCGACGAGTTTCATCAGATTATGAAAATCGTCATGAACCGATACACCTATTTTAAGTTTGGACGGGTCGGCAAGAAGCCTTACTAATGACTCAGGCAGCCCTATCTTGTTTAGTCGGAACAGATAGCATACTTTTCGTGTGGATAACTGTAAGAGGGATACTTTATACGATATGCCGCGCTTGAAACTCGGACGGGTTTCTGTGTCAAATCCTATTATATCCGAAGCCGCCAGATCAGCTACGGCATCTTCGACATCATCGTTATTGTCGATAAGTCGCAGGCCGGCGTGGAAGTCCGCAGCCGGAAGAGAAGCAAGCTCCTCTTTTGAGATTGAAACGATACGTTTTGTGGCTTCGGTCATAGTTTTATAGTAATGATTAGAAAAATACTAACCGCAAAATTACAAAATAATACTAAAAAAGCCCCCTGCCTTATGCTTAAAAAACATAACAGGGGGATAAATTTAAATCATTTCAAGGAAAACGGCATCAGGGTATCGTTCAGTGAGCCAGCGGCGCAGATAGTCAACAGTATCGGCACAGATTGTGGCGTCCTTATCGAAGTAATGGTTGTAGATGACACCCCAAAGTGGTACACCGGCATGATGTAAGGCTTCGAGAGTCAGTAGGGTATGCGAGATGCTGCCGAGCTGACCGTTAGTAACTACTGCTACGGGATATTTTCTCTCCTGTAGATAATCGAGTGTGGTGTAACTACCATTTAATGGTACCATCAGTCCGCCGGCACCTTCGATGAGTATGTGGTCATACACGGAAGTAAGACGATGTGTCGCAGCATTGACAGCTTCAATATCGAATTCCTCCCCATCTATACGTGCGGCAAGGTCTGCCGAGGCAGGGTAGGAGAACATCTGAGGAGCCGTAGTAAAGTCAATATCCATACTGGTCGGACTCATACGCATCAGACGGCGGTGAGTGGCTATGTCTTCGCTGAAATCTGTACAGCCTGTCTGAACGAATTTCTGGGTTATGACATTAAGACCTTCGTCCATCATGGTACGTGCCAGCCAACCTGTGGCATAAGTTTTGCCGACATCGGTGCCGATACCGGTTATGAAAAGTATAGGAGGATATTTCATTAAGAATTGATTAAAAAAGCCACAGGCGTCCGCCGGAGACGGGACGCGCTGTGGCCGGTGGTTTTTAGTTCAGGTATGTTTCGGGTATAGTAGATACCGTATTAGTGTATCTTACCAAGCGAACATAGGATATTCGTTCATCATTTCGTTGACTTCGGCACGTACTTTGGCGATGGTTTCGGGATCGTCGGCATTCGAAAGAACTGTGTCGATGTAACCGGCTATCTTCTCCATGAGATCTTCTTTAGCACCACGTGTAGTGATAGCTGCTGTACCGAAACGCAGGCCTGAAGTCAGGAACGGACTGCGGCTGTCGTAGGGTACCATATTCTTGTTAGCAGTTATGTCTGCCTCAACCAATACGCGCTCAGCCTTCTTACCTGACATATCAGGGAATTTAGAACGGAGGTCAACGAGCATACAGTGATTGTCAGTACCGTCAGAAATAATCTTGTAACCACGTGCTATGAGAGCTTTGGCAAGGGCATCGGCATTCTTCTTTACCTGCTCTGCATATTCTTTCCATTCGGGCTGCAGGGCCTCGCCGAATGCTACTGCCTTAGCTGCTATAACGTGCTCGAGCGGACCTCCCTGTACACCGGGAAATACGGCGCTGTCGAGCAGAGCCGACATTTTCTTGACTTCACCTTTGGGTGTCTTATAACCCCATGGATTCTCAAAGTCTTTACCCATCAGGATAAGACCGCCACGCGGACCACGAAGAGTCTTATGAGTAGTGGTAGTAACCACATGGGCGTGCTTAACAGGATTTTCAAGCAGACCTGCAGCTATAAGACCTGCGGGATGAGCCATATCGACCATAAAGATGGCACCGATTTCGTCGGCAAGCTTGCGGATACGTGCATAATCCCATTCACGGCTATAGGCACTGGCACCGGCGATGATAAGTTTCGGACGCTCGGCACGTGCTTTTTCTTCCATCTCTTCGTAGTTGACACGACCGGTCTCGGGGTCAACAGTATAACTGATAGGCTGGAACATGAGGCCGGAGAAGTTTACCGGGCTGCCGTGGCTGAGGTGACCGCCGTGGCTGAGGTCCATACCCATGAATTTGTCGCCGGGTTTCAGGCAGGCCATGAACACAGCCATGTTAGCCTGTGCGCCGCTATGGGGCTGTACGTTAGCCCATTCCGCACCGAAAAGTTTTTTTGCACGTTCGATAGCGAGATTTTCAGCCTCATCAACTACCTGGCAACCGCCGTAGTAACGCTTACCGGGATAGCCTTCGGCATATTTATTAGTCAGGCACGAGCCCATGGCGCGCATTACCTCGTCGCTGACAAAGTTTTCACTTGCAATAAGTTCGATGCCGCGGCGCTGGCGCAGGTGCTCACGGTCGATAATCTCGAAGATTTCGTTGTCTCTCTGCATTTTTCAGGGTGTTATGGTTAGATTGTGGTGCAAATTTAATCAAAAGCGGTGTAACAGCCAATTCTACCGGAGTAAAATTTGCCGTTACACCGCTTTTAAAGTGGTCCGGCCCTATTTTCAAGGGTTCGTATAAACAGATTTCTAATGTCAGCCGCCGAAATTGTCGTAATGTATGCTTTCGGGTTCGACGCCGAGGTTGTGTAGCATATTGTTGACTGCGTTGCTCATCGGGCCGGGACCGCACATATAATATTGTATATCTTCGGGACTTTCGTGAGTGGACAGATATTTCTTAAACATCACGTCATGCACAAATCCGGGAGTATATTCAACTCCGGCTGCGTCAGCTGCCGGGTCCGGACGGTCAAGAGCAAGATAGAATTTGAAATTGGGAAAATCCTTTTCGAGCTGCAGGAAATCGTCAAGATAGAATACTTCATTGAGTGCGCGTGCACCGTAGAAGAATGACATCTTGCGGTCAGTAGTATGCCGTGTGCGCAGCATCCACATAATCTGTGCACGCAGCGGAGCCATACCGGCACCACCGCCTACCCATATCATCTCTGCCTTTGAGTCAACGATGGGGTGGAAGTCACCGTAGGGACCTGACATTGTCACCACATCGCCAGGCTTCAGAGAGAAGATGTAAGATGATGCTATGCCCGGAGGTACGTCCTGAAATCCGACTTGCGGACGAGGTTTAAAGGGAGGAGTGGCGATACGTACCGTAAGCATGAAGCGGTCGCCTTCTTCGGGGTAGTTGGCCATTGAGTAAGCACGTACAGTAGGCTCTGAATTTGAAGCCTTGAGACCGAAAAGACCGTACTGTTTCCATGCCGGAAGGTACTCGTCGCCGATAAGTGATTTATCAATGTCACGGTCATAGTCCATCGTATAAGCCGGAATCTTTATCTGAGCATACGAACCCGGTATGAAATCCATGTGTGCTCCTTCGGGAAGCTGAACTATAAACTCCTTGATGAAAGTGGCTACATTACGGTTGGATATAACTTTGCACTCCCACTCCTTGACTTCAAGAGCAGCTTCCGAGACCTTGACTTCCATATCAGACTTGACCTTAACCTGACATCCGAGACGCCAGTGATCTTTAATCTGTCGGCGTGTGAAATGCACAGCTTCGGTAGGCAGCATGTCGCCGCCGCCTTCAAGTACCTGTACGCGGCACTGTCCGCAGCTGCCCTTACCGCCGCAGGCTGACGAGAGATGCACGCCGCCTTCGGAGAGAGTAGCCAGCAGAGACTTTCCTGCAGGTGTCTCAAACGACTTCTTACCGTTATTGACATCAATACGTACCAGACCCGAAGCCACCAGATAATGTTTGGCGACGAGCAGGATAATCACCAGCACCAGCACGATGACGAAGAAAATCAGTGCCGCCGCGAAAACGGAACTCCAGTGTATCATAATAGTTAATGTTTCAAAAGATTAAACCAATTTAAGGTCTGTCATCAGATTTTGATGCCCAGAAAGCTCATAAATGCTATACCCATAAGGCCGGTGATAATAAAAGATATACCGATGCCTCGCAGCGGAGCAGGCACAGCGCTGACTGTGAGACGCTGGCGTATTGCGGCCAGACAGGTTATAGCCAGCAGCCAGCCGATACCGGAGCCGGCACCGTAGACGGTAGCTGTCCATGCGTTGTCGAAATCACGCTGCTGCATGAATAGCACCGCACCGAGTATGGCACAGTTGACGGCAATCAGTGGCAGGAAGATACCGAGAGCGTTGTAGAGAGCCGGAGTGAATTTTTCGATAGCCATCTCAAGTATCTGTACAAGGGCTGCTATGACCGATATAAACATTATAAGACCGAGGAAGCTAAGGTCGGCATCAGCATACTCCTCGCCGAGCCATGTCAGCGCACCGGGCACGAGAATAAAGTGATTTATAGCCCAGCAGATAGGCAGCGATACTATGAGTACGAATGTCACAGCCACACCGAGTCCGAAAGCGGTTTTTACATTTTTTGAAACCGCCAAAAAGGAACACATGCCTAAGAAGTAGGCAAAAATCATGTTGTCGATAAATATCGACCGTATGAAAAGGTTAAGATTTTCCATGATTTGCAGTGATTAGAAAGTCAGACATCAGGAAGCCTTGCGGTTATGTACCCAGATGATACACGCCACAGTGATAAGAGCCATAGGAGGCAGAATCATAAGGCCGCAATTGGCGTAACCGTGTTCATAGCACCACTGCGGTATGACCTGGCAACCGAGCAGAGTGCCGCTGCCGAGAAGCTCACGGAAGAAAGCTACGATGACAAGAATTATACCGTAGCCTAATCCGTTACCTATACCGTCAAGAAATGCAGGCCAGGGACGGTTATTGAGAGCGAAGGCTTCAAGACGACCCATGATTATACAGTTGGTGATGATAAGACCGATGAATACCGACAGCTGTTTGCTGACATCATAAGCGAAAGCCTTGAGCACCTGATCGACCACGACAACAAGAGCGGCTACGACCACGAGCTGTACGATGATACGTATAGATGTGGGAATAGTATTGCGCAATGCTGAAATGATGACGTTAGCCAGTGCCAGTACCGCCGTTACCGATATGGTCATGACGATGGCCGGCTCAAGTTTGGCTGTCACGGCCAGGGCCGAACAGATACCTAACACCTGTACGATGACCGGGTTATCCTTTGAAAGAGGAGTGACAAGTGGTAAGAGTGACTTGGAAATCTTCATGACTTGGAAGTATTGTCGGGATTAGATGACTTTATATTATCGAAGAAAGCCTTGTAGGGTTCAAGCGAATTATAGAGCATGTTCTGAACTCCCTGGCTTGTGATGGTACCGCCGCTGACAGCATGCACAAAGTCGCCTGAGGCCAGCTCATGACCTGCTTTGACAACAGCTACCGAAGTAAACTGGCCGTCGGGAGCAAGTACAGATTTGCCTTCGAACTGCGAACTAAAGGCCGGTTTTTCTATTTCGGCACCTAAGCCCGGAGTCTCGCCTTCATGTCCGAAATAGGCTCCGTAGATAGTGGCAGAGCCTTCATTGAATGATACATATCCCCATATCGGTCCCCACAGACCGGCACCGTAGACAGGTATGACATATTTAAGACCAGAAGATGTCTCACATTCAAATACAGGCAGTTTCCGCTGGTCAGCAGGCAGTTTGACCTGAGTGGCGACCTTCACTTTGAAAGGATCGAGGTTATCATCTACACGCTGGCCGTTACTGTTGACGATATAGGCTCCTTTGATATGCTCTGCATAGAGATCTGCTACCGACTGTCCTTCGGAGGGGAATATAAGAGCGGCAGCCAGAATCTGACGTTTTGTGTCATTGTCGATGTTCTCAAGCTGGCGAGGTCTCAGACCCTGATACACCACCGAGAGCAGTATGCCGACGGCAAGCACAAGTACCGAGGCATAGATGACAGTATATAGATTACTTTGACGATTCATGTTGGCAGAGGTATTAAGATATTGATTTAAGGCGGCGTGTACGGCGCTTTACGTTGGATTCCACCACACACCAGTCGATGAGCGGTGCGAAACAGTTCAGCAGCAGTACGGCAAGCATAGCTCCTTCAGGATAACCGGTGTTATAGAATCGTATCAGCATCGCTACGGCACCGATGAGGAAGCCGTATATCCACTTGCCGGTTGATGTACGGCAGGCTGTAACCGGGTCTGTAGCCATAAAAACTATAGCAAAAGCAAAACCACCGAGCAAAAGTTGTTCAAACGGATTGACGAAGGTGATAGGATACAGAGGTGAGGCCCATGCATGACCTATAAAGCTCATTGCAAGCGCGCCGACAACACCTGAAATCATGATTTTCCACGAAGCCATACCGCTGATGAGTAAGATAGCGGCTCCGATCAATATACAGAATGTTGAAGTCTCACCCCACGAACCCGGTACAAGACCCCAGAAGAGGTCGGCAGCGCTGACAGGAAGTCCGTCGACACCGGTGATTGATACGGAACCCGGTGTGCCGGATGCTAACTGTGCCAAAGGTGTGGCACCGGTGTAACCGTCTACGGCAGGCAGACCGTTCAGACTTACAAAGACACCGTCACCGCTCATCTTGGAGGGATAAGCGAAGAAAAGGAATGCACGTGTCACCAGCGCTACATTCAGAAAGTTGTATCCTGTGCCGCCGAATACCTCCTTAGCGAAAATAACGGCAAAAGCTACGGCTACAGCCAGCATCCAGCATGGTGTCTCTACCGGACATATCATCGGAATCAGCAGACCCGATACAAGAAATCCCTCCTGTATCTCATGTCCGCGCATCTGGGCTACGACAAATTCTATACCCAAACCTACGATATAGGCAGTCAGAATCTGAGGCAGCACAGCAAATAAGCCATAGAAGAAGAGGGGAATGAAATTGGTGGGAAGCCCTGTGGCCAGAGCATTCTGATAGCCTATGTTCCACATGCCGAAAAGACAGCAGGGGAGCAGAGCGAGCAGTACCGTTATCATGGTGCGCTTCGAGTCGTTGGCATCATGTATGTGCACACCCGAACGCGAGGTATCGTTGGGAGTGAACAGGAAAGTGTAGAAGCCGTCGAAAACCGAATGCAGCTTCTCATACCGTCCGCCTGGTTCAAACTGAGGGCGGATACGGTCAATCTGTTTCTTTAATCCTTTCATAATGGTAGAATCAGTGTTTGGAAATCAGGATAGTTCCTTACGCAGGTTATCGAGACTCTGACGTACAATATGCTGCAGAGGTTCCTTTGAAGTATCTACAAATTCGGGAAGTGCGAAATCCTCAGGTGCCACTTCATAGATGCCGAGTTCTTCCATGCGTTCTATATCGTTGGCCATCATAGCTTTCAGCAGATATTCCGGATATATGTCAAAGGGAAATACCTTATCGAACTCTTCACTGAGAATCATAGCGCGGCGACCGCCTTTGATACGGGCGTCGAATTTGAAAGGCTTACCGAGACCTTTCAGCCACGCAGGAAAAGTACGCTTGACACTGAATTTATCCGGTGACATTGAAGCCCATCCCATAAATTCATCGGCATCGGCACCTTCGGCTATGACTGTAATCTGGCGGTAAGGAAAATGTAGAAATCCGTCTTTGAGTGAACAGCGTGTGCCGGTCAGAACATTGCCTGAGATAATACGCAGGCGTGTATCGTCGCTTGCTTTCAGACTTCCGGCCAGCATGGTATCAAGACGTGCGCCTATGGTGGTATTTATCAGATGAGGATTATTGACTTCCGATCCGGTCACAGCTACAAGAGCCGCTGTGTCAAGATAGCCGTCCGTAATAAGCCGCCCTATACGCACTGCGGTGCGTGCGTCGAGAGTGAATACGGTTTCACCTTTGTTAACAGGCTTTATCGCAGCAATCTGAGTACCTACATTACCGGCCGGGTGAGGGCCGTCGAAAGCAATTACCTGTGCGGCCTTAGAAGTTATGCCGCTATCGGGGCGCACACCTAAATAGACTGTACCCGGAGTGAGGGAAGCAAGAGTTTCCAGACCGGTCTCAAGAGCACTCATATCCTTCGGCTGAAGCATAGGAGCTGCAAGTGGAGCTGAATCAAATGCTGTAACGAAAATATCACGCGGAATAGCGTTTACACTCGGAACGATGTCAAACGGGCGCTGCCGCATCATAGCCCACAGACCTGAGGCCTGAAGTATGGCTCGCAGACCTTCTGTTTCATCCGGAATTTCGAATTTCTCGGCCTCGTCGCCCTCTCGGCGCACGGTGATGTGTAGTATGTGACGTCGTTCGCCACGGGCGATTTCAGTCACTTCGCCACTTACAGGTGAAGTAAGGCACAGCGTGGCGTTATCTTTGTCGGCAAAGAGTACGGACCCTCTCTGCACCTTGTCGCCGGGGTGCACCCTGGCTTTCCATACCGCACCCGGAAAGTCGTCGGGACATATTGCAAACAGCGTCGTAGAGGTGTCCTGGGTTATCTCAGCCGAAGGCGCTCCGAACATAGGAATGTCGAGGCCTTTCTTGATTTTGATTGTATCCTCCATGAAGTCAGTATATAGAGTATTTTTTATTTCAGTGGTACCGGAGTCGGGCTGTAACATAAACAGTGTGCATGGCCACATTGTATGAATAGTCCGCTAAACTGCAAAATTACAAAGAATAATCGTCTTAACAAATCAAAAGAAAGTAAAAACGCCATAAAAGTCTGCGGTTACTGTTGTACAACAGTAACCGCAGACTTTTATGGCGTTCAGTTACACTCGGTAATTACTTAAGACCTTCGACGAATTTGCGGTAAGCTTCGTTGTTCGGATCATACTCCAGATACTTGTTGAAGTATTCCTTAGCTTTGGCTACGTCCTTCTTATCGAGATAGTAGTTGCCTAAGTAGTTATACATATCCTTAGCATCTGCTGTATAACGTGCGTCGGGTTTAGCCTCAAGCAGAGTGACAGCCTCAAGATATGCCGGAGCTGCGGCTGATTTCACCTGTTCGTCAGTAGTGGCACGCTGCTTGGCAACATCGCCTACAAACTTTTTGGGCTTATAGTTGGTCGGAAGTATGTCAGAAGCTTTCTGCACGAAAGCGAGAGTGTCGTCAAAATATTTGTCCGACTTGGCAGGATCTGCGGTTTTGTTCTCAACACCTGCGTAGTAAGAGAATGTAGCCTGCTGTACAAAGTCGTTGTAACCCGGTTCATCTGTCTTATCAAGATAGCCGTGATAAGCATCTGCTGCATTGGCTATCTGGTTCATGCTTGCATAGAGGAAAGCAAGATTTTTGTTAAAACTTGCCTGATCGGGCATCTGGTCTATAGCTTCCTGAAGCACACTGACAGCTTCATCATAGCGCTTGGCTGCCTTGAATTCATCAGAGATGAGGTTATAGTCGATAGCAGCGAATCTGTTAGCCGGATTAGCCTTATGAGCTGCATACAGTGCTTCGGCCATAGGCAGCAGCTGGTCGCGCATAGACTCAAGCTGTGCGGCATTCATAAACTGATAACGCTGTGCAGTGAAGTTGGACGGATTAGCCTTAAGCAGATTTGTAGCATAATCGTATCCTTTCTGAAAGTCGCCGCCGTAGAAGAGCAGGAAGGCATATCGGTCTTCGTCCTGTTTGAAGTGGGCCGGGTTCTGCACATATTCGCCATATTTCTGGGCAGCGTTTGCAAAGTCTTTCTTATTATAATAAGCGTTTGCTATCTCACGCTGTCCGAGTGCCGATGTCGGGTTAAGAGCGAGCAGACTGTTAAGCATGTCAACTGCATACTCGGGATTGACCTGAGTAAAGAGGTTGGCATATTTTACGTATGCACCTGTGGCAGTGTTATCATAGTTAGCAGCCATTTCATATTTGGCAGCGGCACCGCCCCAGTCCTTTTTATCCTTGAGTGCATCACCCTCGAAGATATAAATATCGGCATTTTTCATGTCGATTTTACGTGCTTTTTCAATACGCTTGTCAATCTCCTTGGCGTATGCCACAGGGTCTACGCCATAGTAAGCGCGTGCTACGGCTACTTGGAACGAAGCGTCTTTCTTAGCGACTTTTTCAGCTAATTTAATTTGAGCCTCAGCTCCTTTGGTATCACCGTTAAGCAGAGCTATCTGTGCAAGACCCACATAGTTATAGGGGTTCTGGGCATCTGCCTGCACACCTTTCTCAAAATAGGAACGGGCCTCGGCGGGCTTTTCTTCCTCAAGAGCGATAAGGCCGAGATAATAGTCGGTTACTGCCATGTCTGTGCCGGGCTTGTCGGCAGTACGGAGCAACAGCTCTTTGGCGTTACCGAACTGGTCGGCCTTGTAGTACTCTACGCCGTCAGTCTGAGCTGCGGCCGAAAAAGCTATGCCTGCGAAGCAGGCAGCGAGAATGGGTCTGAACTTCATCGTATATAAAGCTTTATATTTTAATCAAAAACAGTTTGTGAGGAGAGGTATGCCACTCGACATAATATTCTAACGGTTATAATATGTTGCTATTATATGTCTGATAGCTGTCAGAGGCACAGGAACACATGATTCTATGTGCAAAAATAACAAATTTATCTGACAATACAAAATAGGTTTACACTTAATCGGAACCGTTAAGTTTTTTTATTATCTGAGGTCCGCCGTGCAGTTACGGCAGACCTCAGATGTAAAATATATTCGGTCTGTGGCCGGATGTTATTTCAGTTGTACCACACGCGGATTCATGTGGTAGGGCAGTATACCGGTAAGGGTTATGATTTTCTGTCCTACGAATCCGGTCATAAATGTATAGAAGCTGTGGAGTACAGTTGAGTTGGAAGCAGTCGAAATCATGTAGACTTTACGGAACAGGGGATACTGTCCGGTAGCTATGTAGGCCTGGTAGGGCTTATACGCTACGGGGTCAAAATCGTTGTCGGCTGTAGGATTGCTGACTTTTATTATATTAACTTCCGAGGTAAGCTGCGAGGCTACAGTGTCGGTTTCGTTCTGATAGTCGGCCACACGCTTGTCCATCGGTATGTTGCGGGCTGCGCTGAGGTCGTCGCCGAGCCAGCTGACACTGATGATACCGAGTGCGTCGGGGTCTTTCTTCACAACATCGAATACTTCTGCATTCGACTTCTGTGCATAAGCGTTCGGATTGTCCGAAAGGCGGCTATCACCCGACAGGAAACGCTCACGCATATAGCTTACTGTTGAGGAACCTGCATTGTCGAATACAATCTTTATAGCCGTTGTGTCATTACCGGCTAATTGACTCCAGCGTGTTATCTTACCCTGCATTATCGCAGCTATATCATCTACCGAAAGTGCGCTTACAGGATTGTTCTTATTAGCGATAAGAGCTACAGCGTCAACTGCTATACAGTTCTGACGTACGACACGCTTATAGGTCTTTTTCATAAACTCGCGCTGTTCGGGAGTAAGCTCGTGTGTGATGATAATAGCCTGTGTCTGGTCGGCTAAAAGGGTATCAAGAGCTTCCTGCTCACTGACATAGAACGGCACGATAGAAGCCTGAGGATAGGAATACTCGAATACTTCGATTTCTTCATCAAGAATGTTACGGAAGCCTTCGTCACAGAATAGGGTGGCGCTGCCGGAGGCATACTCACCGCGCTTAACGGGAGTACATGATAAAACTCCCAGTCCTACGAGGACCGAGAGTAAGCATAGTGTTATCTTTGAAGCCTTCATAACGGAAAAGACTTTGTAAAATGTTTATATCAGGATTTGACTGAACGGAGAGAGGAAGGTAAAAACCGGTCAAGGTCAGTTCATGCCCTTATAGAGCCTGTAACCACGCCAGATACCGTAAACTATGAGCAGACCGCCTACGACAGCGCTTATAGCTACATTGTCGATGTTAAAGATGTCGAAGATAAAGAGCAGACCGACACCGAGGTAGATAATAACCATAAAGATGCCGAACCATAAACGGGCGCCACGCGGAACATCGGGCATACCACCGTTATTGCTGTTGTTGTCGTAACCTTTCATAACTGTATGATTTTAATATTGTTTAATATTCAGTTAAGATAAATAAGAAGTTGTTTATAAATTTAACAATTCATATTTAAGTTAGTTCATGGCTGAACGGGGGAATAATGACATAAGATGTATTGTCAGAAACAATAAAATAATAACGGGCTGCCGCTGTGTGGCAGCCCGTTATTATCGGGATAAATTTAAATGCTTATCAATTACTGATTCTGGAGCTTGAAGGTCACAGGCAGTGTGAAGTAGCTTCGTACAGTCACACCGTTGTTCTTACCGGGCTGCCATTTGGGCATCTTTTTAACCACTCGGAGAGCCTCGCGGTCAAGGTCTTTGTCGACACCGCGTACAATCTCGGCGTTACCGATAGAACCGTCTTTCTCGACAACGAACTTGACAACAACACGACCCTGAATGTCATTCTGGGCAGCAGCCTCAGGATAACGTATGTTGTTGGAGAGCCATTTCATAAGCTCTGCCTGACCGCCGGGGAATTCAGCCATCTGCTCTACAGCAACGAAGATTTCTTCCTCCTTAGGCTTTACAACTTCGGGTTCGGGTTCCTGTACGATAACCTGTTCCTGAACAGCAGTGAATTTGTCGACGTCGTCGGCACCTTCCTGGTTAACAACACCACGTGCGGTGTTGTCTTCCTTCTGTTCTTCCATATCCATCACCTCGTTGATCACCTTGTCGGCATCCACGATAGCGATCTGAGTAACCTGTACAGTAGCGAGTACCTCTTCGGGTACCTGCGGGATTTCCATCTCCACCTTCTGTTCGGGCTCTTCTTCGGGTTCCTCTTCCGGAGTGTCGTCTACAGGCTCAAGTTCTACAGCCTGCATACGTTCGCGCTCTTCGATAAGAGCGAGACGGTCCTGCTCAGCCTTGAAGTCTGAATACTTCGACCAGCTAATAATGAGGATAAATACCACGGCGAGTCCTACCAGCGTATAGAGCACGGCCATATTGTGACGACGGTCGCTGGACTTACGAAGCTGATATGCACCGAAATCCTGATTCTTGTCGGCAAATACTATGTCGCGCCATTCCTTGGAAGTTAGATCTACATTTCTTTTAGCCATTTTGTGTCAATTGTGCTTAGGGTGAATAAATCTAACGTTACTCCTGATGGTGTTTACGATAGTCATCGAGCATTACGAGGTCAGCGTCTGTAAGGTTATCAATCTGATATTTTGAAATCGAGTTAATCTGCATCTCGTCGAGCACATCTACAAGGCCACGGTAAGAAGCCTCGGGAGTCGACTTGATTATGATAACAGGTTTCTTCAGGTTTTCATTCTTACGTATAGCCGAAGCAGCCTCGTTATACTTTTCCATAGCCGCTTCACGGTCAGCCTTTGTCTCAAGGCTACCGAACTCACCGTCAGCGAGTTTCTTTTTGATTTCGGCTATTTCTTTGAGCACATCTTTGTTTCGGTCCTGGATAATCTGACGGATACCACGTGCGCTGCGGTCGCCTACCGAGTTAACTTCGTCAGTCAGGAACTCCGACTTCTGAAGGTTATTATTTTCGGAAAGGATAGCACCGCCGGCACCGAACATACCGTTATCACCACCAGGTTTACCGAAGTAGTAATACACCTCGTTGACAACGTTGCCGTTGACAGAGTCGACTACCAGAGTGCCGGCCACAGGACCGGGTTTCTTCTTGGCGTCGAGAATGATGGTAACAGCATCGTCGGCAGAAGCCTGCGACATGTTCTCCTCATTCTGCACCTTTTCGTTGGTAGGGAGGGCGATAGTCAGAGTCTGGGACTTAATCATGGTTGTACAGAGCATGAAGAACGTAATAAGCAACATGTTCATGTCCACCATGGGAGTGAAGTCCACACGTATGGCCATTTTTTTCTGGTGGCCTTTCTTGCCATCGCCACCACTGCTTTGCTGAACTTCTGCCATGATTATTCTCCTCCCGCCTTAAGGGCTGTCAAAAGGGTAAACTTATTCTGCTTGATAGTCTGAAGGTTGTCCATCACCATGTGGATTATATCGAAGCTGGTGTTCTGGTCGGCCTTTATAGCCACACCGGCACCGTCTTTCATGGCCTGCGACAGATTGTCGTTACCGGCCTGACGGGCAGCCTTAATCCACATCTGGAACTCGTTAGGTGATTCGTCAGAGTTCTCCTTTGTGATAGGAATACCGGTGATATGGTTGGGATTGTTATCCTCACCGGCTAACCATTGGTCCATTTTGGTTATACCTTCGGGTTCGTCGGCCAGATTGAGGAATTCACCCATCTGTGCCAGAGGTACTCCGAAGACACCGAGCTTGCTGAAGGTCTGCTTCTGCTGCGGAGTGAAGCTGATCTTATTCCTATGCGACTCGTTATAGATTTCGGTGACCTTGTCAAGCAACGCGACGCGCATGTTGTTGTTTGACCACTGCGCCGACGTGTCGTTGTTCATCGTAATCCAGACCTGTCCTTTGGGGCTTACGAGCACCTGGAGCACGTTGGTCTCCTGCACCTTTTCGGTCGATACCGAAGCCGGTGTGATGACAGTCGTAGGCTCTTTCTGGAGGAAGGTCGAAGTCAACATGAAGAAGGTAAGCAGAAGCACGGTCACGTCACTCATCGCCGTCATGTCGATGAATGTGCTCTTTCTTGCTATTTTTACTCTTCCCATATTGCTATAAACTTATTCGGTATGTTGTGAATTACACTCTTATTCAAGGTCGTAGAGACTTTGCGGCCGATTAGTGAGTAGCGGCAAAAGTAGCTACGATCGAGAAACCGATTTCGTCGATAGCGTACGAGAGGTTGTCGATTTTGTTGGTGAAGAAGTTATATGAGATAACTGCGAATGCACCAGTTGCGATACCGAAGGCGGTGTTCACAAGTGCCTCCGAGATACCGGTCGAGAGCTCAGTTGAGTCAGGTGAGCCTGAACTTGCAAGAGCCTGGAATGACTTGATCATACCCATAACGGTTCCGAGCAGACCGACGAGAGTACCGAGAGTGGTCAGAGTTGCCACGATGGGAAGGTTCTGTGAAAGGGCGGGCATCTCAAGTGCTGTAGCCTCTTCTACCTCGTTGCGGAGAGTAGTAAGCTTCTGCTCTTTGCTGAGAACGGTGTTGGCGTCCATTTCTTTGTACTTCACCAGTGTGTTGTAAACAACAGAAGCTACCGAACCCTTCTGGTTCTTGCAGCGCTGCATAGCAGCGTCAATCTTGTTGGCAGCAAGGTCAGCCTTGATGTCGGCAACGAACTTAGTGGTGTTACCCTTGCCGGAAGCAGAGCTGATAGCGATCCAACGTTCGATAGAAAGAACGATTACAGTGAGGAAGAGGGTCATCAGGATAGGTACGATGAAACCGCCTTTGTACACTGTACCTGCGAGGTTAAGCGGGTGATTGGCAGTATCGCCACCTTCGAAGTTACCGGAGTAACCCATACCGAACAGGAAGATGCAGACAGCGCAGATGGCGCAGGCGATGATAACGAGGAAGGCGTTGCGGATACCGCGAACGTTGCTGATCTTCTCCTCTTTCTTGATTCTGGATGCTGCGTTGGCAGCCGGCTTGTTAGCCTGGGCAGAATTCTGAGATTCCATACTGTTTTTTGTTTGGTGTTATTAAAGAATTATGGTTTGTTTGTCTAATGTGGTTTTGGGTACAGGGCAGAACCTGTCGCTGCCGTGTGGTCAGTAATTGGATTGGGGAGAAATGTTGTCGCCCGCCTTAGGGTTAGGGTTTGCGACTGTCGAATATTGACAATGCAAAATTACAATATAATTTGAAAAAAACAAGAATAGTTTTTCAAAAAAAATGTTGATATGAAGTCTCACAATCTGCAATAAATGTAAAAAAAGAGGCTTTTTGGTTTATGAACCTTTCACAATCTTTGGCAGAAGGAGTTTCTCATGACATTCCGGCGAGTTTTTACATGTTACTCCGCCCACAGTGGGTGTGGCAGCGGTAAGAGATGGAGAGTGTGGAAATGCTGAAGGCGGGCGAACACTGCGGATACGTGGCGGTCTCCCGCCTTCAGTATTTTTCAGTCAGTGACTGCTATGGTTATTTACAGTCAGCTGAAAGGTACATTATTTCTTTACAGCAGCTATACCGGGAAGCACTTTGCCCTCGATAGCTTCGAGCAGTGCGCCACCGCCGGTAGATACGTAGGAAACCTGGTCGGCAAAACCGAACTTGTTGACACAGGCTACCGAGTCACCGCCGCCTATGAGTGAGAAGGCACCGTTCTTAGTGGCTTCGACGATAGCTTCGGCTATAACTTTCGAACCTGTAGCAAAGTTGTCAAACTCAAATACGCCTGTAGGACCGTTCCAAAGAATAGTCTTAGCCGGAATAATGGCGTTTGTGAACTCAGCCAGGCTTACAGGACCTGCGTCAAGACCCTGCCATCCTTCGGGTATATCCATTACGGAGCATACTGTCTGATGAGCGTCGTTTGAGAAAGCATCAGCTGCGACGCAGTCAAAACCGAGCACGAGGTTAACGCCTTTTTCCTTAGCTTTCTTGATAATGTCAAGAGCGAGGTCAAGTTTGTCGTCTTCACAGATAGAAGTACCGATTTTACCACCCTGTGCCTTAGCGAATGTGTAAGTCATGCCGCCGCAGAGAATAAGGTTGTCAACCTTCTCCATAAGGTTCTCGATGATACCGATTTTGGTCGATACTTTAGAGCCGCCCATGATGGCTGTGAAAGGACGCTTTATATCCTTAAGGATATTGTCTACGGCCTGCACCTCTTTCTCCATAAGGAAGCCGAGCATCTTGTGGTCGTCGTCGAAGTAATCGGCTACGACTGCTGTAGAGGCGTGCTTACGGTGAGCTGTGCCGAAGGCATCGTTTACATAGACATCGGCGTAAGAAGCTAAAGTCTTTGCAAACTCCTTCTGACTTTCTTTCATAGCTTTTGCAGCTTCGGCATAAGCGGGATCAGCTTTGTCAATACCTACAGGCTTACCTTCCTCCTCGGGATAGAAGCGGAGATTCTCGAGCAGCAGCACTTCACCGGGCTTGAGGTCTTTTGCAGCTTCGGCGGCTTTAGCGCAATCGTCAGCGAATTTCACATCGCGGCCGAGAGCCTTAGCGACGTCCTCACGTATCTGAGCGAGGCTGAACTTAGGATTGACCTTGCCTTTGGGTTTGCCCATGTGCGACATAAGGATAAGGGTGCCGCCGTCATCAAGGATTTTTTTAAGAGTAGGAAGGGCACCGCGTATGCGGGTGTCGTCTGTAACGTGACCGTTCTCATCGAGGGGTACGTTGAAGTCGACACGTACGATAGCTTTCTTGCCATCGAAATTGTAATTGTCGATTGAAGCCATTTTTTTGAGTTATAGATTATGTTTTCCTGCTTGTTTGCTCAGGAGGGACATGGTCAGGAGTTGGGGTTCATAGGATTATCGCGGGGCACATGTCACTCCGGAGGGCAAAGATACAAACAATTATGCAGTTGGACAAAAGAAAATGCAAATATCTTTACTATGTAGTATTAAATATTTGAAACTTCCGACTTACGGACTATGTGAAGTTCCGTCAGCGGCGCACTACCTTTGAGACGGAAATATTGCCGTTCAGGTCGATAGTGCGGCGTATGAAGATACCTTCGGCGGGTGCCATGATTCTGCGGCCTGCAAGGTCGAAGTATTCTTCATTCGCAACAGGAGCTTCGGCTGCGGTTTGTTCCACACCGACATAACCCGGTTCGGTGGTGATTTCACCCGTGTTGATATCGAGAGTCACAAGAGGTGAATAGTAGCGTACGTCGTCCCAGACGTTGAAAGCCTGCACACCGATGGTATCGAAGCCTGTCAGCTTGATGCCCATCTCATGGTCGGTATTGTATATCGTAGAGACGATAAGGTTGCGGTTAAATGTGTATGGTACGTCCCACATATCGGCACCGCTGTTGAAGTCAACGTCAAGTATTTCGGTAAGCTCGCCGTCAATGTAGAGATTATAGAACATATTGTCTTTGTAAAGCAGCACACCCTCGTCGTTGAGCATAGGCAGATTGAAGTCAAAGTATGCGAATCCGTAAGCATCTAAGTATCTGTCGTCATATACCAGCGAATAGGGTGCAAGCGGAGCTCCGGAAGCTACAGGCTGACATACAAGCGAAGGATTGTCATACATCTGAAGCGCCAGAATCCTGTCGGCTGCTCCGTTGATAAGCATTACCACATCTTTGGTAAGAGTGGTGAAAGTGCCGGCTTCTTCGTTATACTCCATGACAAATTCTGTATCGTCAGGCAATAAAGACATGCCTCCGTAAGCCGAGTCATCATACTTGGCAAACATAATGTTGAAGACGTACACGCTTGACTGTCCGAAGAACTGATAGGGTATGGTGACACGGTTGCCGTCACGATGTCCTTTAATCCATACCTGAGGATAATCGTATGACCAGCCTCCGAAGTAGACATCATCGCCGTCAAATCCTACCTTTACATGCAGACCGAAATCATCAGGCAGGGCAGGGTCCGAATTATAACCGCGTGTTATGTAGGAATAATCAGTTGTCTCGAGGTCATCGGGAGGAGTGACCATGCCTGACCCCTGCGATTCGCGATAGGTTATCTCTGTAGAGGCAAAGCCCATCCACATGCCGAATCCCTCTTCTATCATTTGCAGGCCTACGGCATAGCCTTCGTCAAGCGGAGCCATAATCAGAGAAGTGCCGTCTTCCGAGAAGTCGAAGACAATCTGTGACTCACCTTCCACGACCTCCGGCATTTCGGTTTCAAGATCGGAGGAATAAAACAGATTGACATCAACCCATGAATCACCGTAGTCAGGGTCCGACTCGTAATAGACTGTCTGTGGGAGAGGCACTACCAACTGGCCGTTTTCGTTAAACGAAGCTTTGACATACGAGCCGAAAGGCATACCCCATACCAGATCCTTTAGGTAATAATTACCTTCATAGTCCATGCCTATCGATGACTCGGAAGTCATGTCTTCGAAATAGGTAAGTTCGTAACTTACGTAGAAACCGCTGCTGACCTGCTCGTAAGGTAATACGATACCGTTTATACCGGTAATTACTTCATCAGTAATAACTTCGCCCGGTGCGGCAGCTGCGTGCATAGGAGCACGTGAGGCGGACAGAGCCTTATTGCTACGTGTCTTATCAAGACATGTTGTCTGCAGGCCTGCCCGGTCAATAAACAGATTCTGCGCGGCAGCCGAAGCTGTGACAGAAAGCAGACAACCCGTAAGGGTAAGAGTAAAGAT
The DNA here is from genome assembly GCA_947177575.1 of uncultured Porphyromonadaceae bacterium. Classification (GTDB taxonomy): domain Bacteria; phylum Bacteroidota; class Bacteroidia; order Bacteroidales; family Muribaculaceae; genus Lepagella. The sequence continues at coordinate 32,506 of CAMWVA010000013.1, forward strand.
GTGTTTCATTTAGCTGTGTTTATGGAATGTTTCTGCAAAAATAATGATAAAAATGAAAATTTATATTAACAGTAATAAAGATTTTTTAAGCTAATACATATTTTTATGATAGGAGGGGTTAAATAATCACAGGTTTAAGTAATTTTGTAACCTCAAATGAATATAATGCCATTATATTAATTAAGGAGTATGAGTACAGACAGCAAGATAAGTACCGAGGCCCCTTTGACCGAACGTCTGAGTGACCTTTATTTGCAGACATTCGGTCAACGCCCGTTAAGTATCCGCCCTTTAGGGGCATCAGGCAGCAATCGCAGATATTACCGTCTGGCTGACGGCGAAGGAGTTGAAGTCATCGGCACTTACGGTCCCGACGTGGAAGAAAACCGTGCTTTTGTACGTCTGTCTGCAGAACTCGGCAGGGCAGGAGTCAGGGTGCCGGAAGTATATACTATAAGCCGGGATGGATACCTTTATCTTCAACAGGATTTAGGTGACGTATCTCTCTACAGTCTGCTTCATGATGACGGCACGCCGGCACTTATAGAAGCCTGTATGTGTGATCTTGCACGTCTTCAGATTGCCGGTACTTATCTTGTCACCGACTCAGGAGTATGGCAGCCCCCGTATGGTGCGCGTCAGGCAATGTATGATCTCAATTACTTTAAGTATATGTATCTGCGGGCCGGCGGTTTCAGTTATGACGAAGAAAAACTGCAAGATGATTTTGAAGCCATTGCCGCCGAATTGGCAGATATTGACGAACGATGCACAGGCCTGATGTATCGTGACTGTCAGAGCCGTAATGTAATGGTAAAAGACGGTAATTGCTGGTGGATAGATTTTCAAGGCGCCCGGCGTGGTCCCTATCTGTATGACGCTGTGTCGTTTCTCTGGCAGGCACGGGCCGGATTCAGCGATACGGAGCGTGAGCGTTATCTGAATGTATACGGCGGCGAACTTGCCACGTTGCTCCGTCTTGATATCGAGACCGTGTTGCATCCTCTGCCGTTACTTGTGTTGCTGCGTACTCTTCAGGTGCTTGGGGCCTACGGCCTGCGTGGTCTTATAGAAAAGAAAGCACAGTTTATTGATACTATACCGGCCGCCCTTTCTTCGCTTAGAGCCCAGATTGAGTCAGGCGCACTTCATGCGTGGCCCGAGTTGGAGTCTGTATGCCGTAAAGTAGCAGATGACAGGCGTTTTGTACGCGACTCGACGGATATACTGACCGTTGAGGTATATAGTTTTTCATATAAACGCGGCTATCCGGCTGACTATAGCGGTAATGGCGGAGGATTTATGTTTGACTGTCGCGGACTGCACAATCCCGGACGTTATGAGCGTTATAAATCTCTGACGGGTCTTGATGCGGAAGTGAAAGAATTTCTTGAGGAGCGTGGCGAAATACAAACGTTCTTACAAGATTCGTGGCGTCTGACCGATAGCACGATAGAGCGTTATCTGCGTCGCGGTTTCACACGTCTGCAGATAGGCTACGGATGCACAGGCGGCCGGCACAGATCAGTGTACAGCGCCGAAGCTACGGCCCGACACATTAAGTCTGTATGGGGCGAGCGTGTGAAAGTTATGCTTTATCATCGCGAGCAGGAGTTAAAACGTGAAGTAAAAGAGTCGGACGGTAAACAGGCATTTGTGTTGGCCGCAGGTCTGGGCAGCCGTCTGAAGCCCTGGACTTTGCATCACCCTAAGGCGCTTGTTCCTGTAGGAGGACGACCTATGTTGGAACGTGTCATAGAGAATTTGCAGAAGCATGGCTTCAGTCACATTGCACTCAATGTACATCACTTTGCCGAACAAATAGAAGAGTTCCTTTCAGCAAATTTATCAGACTGTGACGTCAAAGTCAGTGACGAACGTGACCGTCTGCTCGATACCGGAGGCGGTCTGCTTAAGGCTCGGTCTCTGTTCAGTTCATACCCTGTATTGGTTCATAACGTGGATATACTCTCGGATGCTGACCTTGATATGCTCTACAGTACGGCTGTACGTACCGACGCCACTACATTGTTGTTAAGCAGACGGTCGAGCACCCGGCAGTTACTATGGGATAAAGAAATGAACCTCTGCGGCTGGCATAATACTCTCTCCGGTGAATACCGTCCGGCCGATATTGAGAACCGGAAAGACCTGACTCCGTATGCTTTTAGCGGAATATACGTTGTCAGCCGGCAGACGCTCGATGAGATGGCAAGACTTTTTGGTGAGGACAGCAGTTTCTCTATAATCGACTATCTGGTGCATCCTGAGCGTAAGCAGCCCGTAAAGGGGCTTCTTAACGATAACCTGCACCTTATAGATATAGGGAAGCCCGAGACGTTGTCCCGGGCTGAAGATTTTCTTAATAATCTGTCGGTGTGATAGCTTACCGACGGAGTGTCTGTCAGAGTTAAATCTACCGGCTATATGTCAGCCGGTAACGGCTCAGATGCTGTCCTGATCACGCAGTATAGCATTGTGTCTGGAAGACTGATACTGGAAAATACATCCTATTATCAAAGCTACAACTGCTATGCCGCCAAGCCACCATGTCGTAGCCACACTTGCGGTGAAACAGGAAATAATCAGAAGGATAGAGCCGATAATGTAAAAAATAATGGATAGTGCTTTCATAATATTTAAAACTAAAAAGGTTTGATAAATCAGGCGGACTTCCCGATAGTTATATAGTTATATATCGGAATAACCGTCTTTGTAAGAATAACACCTTAGCATAAGAGTGGGTTTACTGATGGAGAGTAAAAAAATAACCGAGGTGTAATAAATTTTCTCTGCCGTAGTTTCCCCATAAAAATATATAGAATAATATGGCTAATGACAATCAATTGCTGAATCGTCTTGAAGGTCTCGAAGGACGCTTCGAGGAGGTTTCTACTCTTATAACCGACCCGGATGTAATAAGTGACCGCGCACGTTACGTGCGTCTTACTAAAGAATACCATGATCTTGAACGTCTGTTGGAAGCGACACGGCGCTATCGTTCGCTGCTTGACACAATAAGTGAGAGCCGGGAATTGCTGGTCGAGGAAAACGACGAAGAGATGAGACAATTAGCCCGTGAGGAGCTTGAGCGCGCTCAGGAAGCGCTGCCTAAAGCAGAGGAGGAAATAAAACTGCTGCTTATACCGGCTGACCCTGATGACTCCAAAAACTGTATTGTGGAGATACGCGGCGGTACGGGTGGTGATGAAGCAGCCTTGTTTGCCGGTGACCTGTTTCGTATGTATCAGAAATTTGCCGAACGTAAAGGTTGGGCTCTTAGTGTATCGTCAGTCTCCGAAGGAGCTGTGGGCGGTTATAAAGAAATAGTGTTCACGTTGAGCGGCCAGGGCGTCTACGGAGTGATGAAGTATGAGAGCGGAGTGCATCGTGTGCAGCGCGTACCGGCTACCGAGACACAGGGCAGGGTACACACCTCGGCGGCTACAGTGGCTGTATTGCCCGAAGCCGAAGAGTTTGATGTGGAGATACATGAAGGTGAGATACGCTGGGATACATTCCGTTCCGGAGGTGCCGGAGGGCAGAACGTGAACAAAGTGGAGTCGGGTGTGCGCCTGCGCTATAACTGGAAAAATCCGAATACCGGTCAGGTGGAGGAAATCCTGATTGAGTGTACCGAGACACGGGATCAACCCAAGAATAAAGAGCGTGCGCTGTCACGTCTGCGTAGCTTTATCTACGACCGTGAGCATCAGAAATATCTTGACGACATAGCCAGCAAACGTAAGACTATGGTCAGCACCGGCGACCGTTCGGCCAAGATACGTACATATAATTATCCGCAGGGACGCATCACCGATCATCGTATCAACTATACGATCTATAATCTTGCGGCTTTTGTTGACGGTGACATACAGGAGTGCATCGACCGTCTGATAGTAGCTGAAAATGCTGAGAAACTGAAAGCGGCTGAATTATAAGCCAGTTATATATGTGCGGACGATAAGAAGAAAAAAGAAAAGTAAAAATAAGTCAAAAAGCATGGTGACATTTTGTCATCATAGAAAAAAAGACTAACTTTGCAGTCGCAAAAGCGGAAGGGTACTCTGAAAGGGTATCTGTGAAGCTTTAATAAACCGAAAATAAATCCAAAAACAACCGGCAAGTTAAATGGCAACAAAGATCAGATTACAGCGTCACGGCCGCAAGGGCTACGCTTATTATCCTATTGTAGTAGCCGATAGCAGGGCGCCACGAGATGGTAGATTTATTGAGAGGATAGGTTCATATAATCCGAACACTAATCCTGCTACAATAAGTTTGGACTTCGACCGTGCTCTGTATTGGGTAGAGGTAGGCGCACAGCCCACCGACACAGTTCGTTCTATTCTCTCTAAAGAGGGTGTTATGCTGATGAAGCATCTGCGTGGCGGCGTTAAGAAAGGCGCTTTCACACAGGAGGACGCACAGCGTCGTTTCAATGCATGGAAAGAGGGCCGTGCCAAAGTAGCTAATGCTTTCGAGGCTAAGAAGGCTGCTGATAAAGCTGCTGACAAGAAAGCCCGTATGGAGGCTGAGGCTGAAAAGAACCGTATCAAAGGCGAATCAGTAGCCAAGAAGAAAGCTGAGAAGCTCGCTGCTGAAGAGGCAGCCGCTAAGGCCGCTCTTGAAGCTGAGGTAGCTCAGACTGAAGCAGCTGAGTAAGAATCATATTTCTTACCGATACTCGCCAAGTGTCTCTTATTTAGGCCTTAAACTGATTAAGAGAAAAAGGTGATAAAAAAAGTTGGCACAAAAATTTGCATGGAATGTAAATAATGCCTAACTTTGCAACGCAAAACAGAAATCGCGGGTAAAACTACCGATTCCCGCGATTCTTATGGCCGATTAGTGTAGCGGTTAGCACGCCACCCTCTCACGGTGGAGACTCGG
>CAMWVA010000014.1 GCA_947177575.1 uncultured Porphyromonadaceae bacterium
TCAGGAATTAGTTTCAGAGCTATTGACAAAAGAATCCAGCATGATATGAAGTTCATCGGTTTTACCGGCGAGGACAGGTAATTGCTGTAAGTCTGTTTCAATATCTGCGCGCAGGGTATCAAGATCGTTGTTTCTGAGCTGAAGAGCCTTAGAGTAAAGTTGTCGAGCTACTGCATACTGATCCATAAGAATATGAAGATGAGCTGCGTTGACAAAATCGGAGTCTTTGGGCTTCGCAGCAAGAAGACGGTCAAAATGGGGCAGAGCTTTGTCGAATTTACCTAAAGCCATCTCACACCAAGCTATAGCTCTGAGAGGGTTGAGGCTATCCGGGTGAAGATATAGAGCTTTGTAGTAGAGTTTAAGAGCTTCATCTAATTTGCCTGTTTCGTATAAAGCATGTCCTGTATTTAATAACAAGGTCATATCGTCAGGCTGACGTTCAAGAGCACGTGAATAGTAATTAGCTGCTTTCTCAAAGTCACCGAGTGCTTTGTAACAATGAGCCAGCTTTTTTAGTAACCAAAGTGACTCTCCGTTCATAAGAAGAGCACGTTCATACCACATCAGGGCGTTGTCAAGCTGAGAAAGCGACTGATAACAGAAGGCAATCTTTTCAAGGACGGCAGTGCGTTTCGGATCTGTATCATAAAGAGTAAGAAGATACTGTAAAGCCTCTTTATAATAGCCGTGAGCAAAGTAAAACTCAGCAGTAAGTTCAACTATCTCATCGTTCTTCAGAAGCTCACCGATAAAAGGCAGCTGTAGGAAAGAAAGAGGTGAGGCGAAAGGATCGTAAAACTCTTTATGACGAGGAAAGAGTTTGTAGAGGCGATACATATCTCTTAAAAATACGCTGAGCTCGGAATCAAAATCAGCATCACTAACAAAAGGAGCTGCATTTTCGTCAATCTGGTCTTTAATTTGTTCAAACTGACTACCTAACTGAGAAAAAATAGCTGATTTCTGTGCTTCAGGCATTTGTTGCAGCGAAAGAACAAAAGAGAATTTGTCAGAATTACATATCATCTTTTGTGATAGCAATGTGAGGCGCATTATTTCAGGTAAGCTGTTCATTACAGGTGCAGTCACAGGATTATCTACAGTAAATGGTAAAAGCCAGTGACTCACCTTACGGAAAAACGGAAAACCCTTGAGATTGGAAAATGCCACCATCATAACATCTGCACCTTCGGACTGCATCTCACTAAGTTCTTCAAGCTGTCGTGTTAGACCTGATTTGCTTAAAGCATCGTGCCACTCTGGATTTTCTTCAAACTGAGAAACATCAGCCTCAGCTGAAAAATCACGCATACGACGCATTATTTCAGGACTTAGCTTCATTATCTCAGGTATAAGTTCCTGTCGCATCTTATCAGCTACACGGTCAGTATCCCGTGTGCGTAGCAGTGCCTTAACAAGGGAACGCAGACGACAGAACATGATGAGTGAATCATTCCAAAGCATCAGACGTTGTGCCAAAGTAAGGTCAGAGGCTAATCGTCCGGCATATTTACGTAGTACGAAAATCACTCCTGGCAAAGCTCTGGCTGCTAATTTCGAAGAGAAGGTATTTTCAGCCACATCTATAAGTAGCATAAGCTTAGCCCTATCATAAAACTGAAGCAATGACAGAGTAAGAGCTGATAAAATCTGTGCTTTGAGTTCAAAAGAATTTTCTCCGGAGTCAAGAATAGATGACAGACGAGTAGTCTGTGAATTATTAAGCGGACCGGCTGTCCAAATAATATCAAAGACTGAATCAAGAGCTTCTTCCTTTTCTTTAAGACACTGTAGAGTAGCTTCAGCTTCGCTTCCCATAGATTCTTTGCACAAAGTGAATTTCGCAAATGTATCGAGATAACGGTTTAAGGCATTATCAAGCGAATTATCCTGTAGGGTATGGAAGCGTAGAGTAGAGTAGTATAAAGCTGAATTGTCAACAGCTATCCGCTCACGACGTAAGCGATCACATAAGGCATAAATATCTTCTTTGATGGAAGCGTAAAGCCGATTACGGTGTTGGTCGGGAATACCAGCCAACATATATTCGGACATATAGCGGTATGTTTGCCGTAATTTCTCGACTTCTGAGAAATCAGCAGGTGTTTTACAAAGAGAATATGATATATCCAAAGCTTCTTTAAGCCGTGAAGCACGGACAAAATCAACAATCTGCTGATAGGGATTTGTTATTTTCTTATTTGGCATTTTAATAAATAGTTATCTATAATTGATATGGTCAGGGTTAAATGAGCTATATAAAATTTGTTGAATGTCAATTATAATCTGTAATCGGTTAATAAATATTTATATAACAAGTTAACCATCTAAAACCAATAATATAAACCTTTCATTAATGTAAACGCCAGAAAGGTATGAAATGGTTTCTAACAAAAATCATACCAAACGGACTTAGATCAGAATAGTACCTTCGACTAATGAAAGTAATATTTATATTTAAAGGTCTAAGGCCAGATAAATGTTTTGGCAGCTCAGAAATAATGGCTAACTTTGCTGACTCAACTGAAATATGTTTCTCTGGCCGTAAGACCGGCACTGAATCATGGACTCGTCAGAACGATAACAACATCAAAAATATAATCAAAAATGGTCATACAACGTTGGCAATCGGTGCTGTTGCTCATAGCTGCAATAGCCATGTGTTGCTTCACTTTCATGTCGTTAGGACAGGTACAGACACCAGAGTACACACTTAACTTTACTACACTTGGTTATACATACGAAGGTGTGGCAACTGAAGGAGGTGTGTCAGGATATTACGAACACACAGGTTTTCTATTTGTCCTGTCATTGGTGGCAGCCTTGTTACCTCTGGTAAGTATTTTTATGTTTAAGCGCCTGTCATTACAGGTCAAAATGTGTGTGGTAGCCATACTGGTATTGTTGGCAACAGCTGCTTATTGCGGTGTATCGGGGTATACTGCTGTTCCTGACGCAGCGGTAAGCTGGTCTTCAGTTATTATAGGTGTACCGGTGGCCTTATGTGCCGAACTTATGGCTATAAAATATATACGCCATGATGCCAATCTATTACGGGCAGTAGACCGAATAAGATGATTGTCATGTATTAACAAAAGTTGAAAAATCTGTAATAGCTCAATTGTGGGTATTGTGACAATTAACAAAATGATATGAACATATATAGAAAGTCGGAAAAACTTACTATATTTGCACAACTAAAGCATAGAGTCCCCAGACAGGTATAAAGGGACCAGACAACGATAATGGCAAAAGAACTAAAGAACTTTACAAAAAGGAGCGATAACTACTCTCAGTGGTATAATGAGCTGGTCGTTAAAGCCGATTTGGCTGAACAATCAGCGGTACGCGGCTGTATGGTCATAAAACCATACGGTTATGCAATATGGGAGAAGATGCAGCGTACGCTTGATGATATGTTCAAGGCTACAGGTCATCAGAATGCCTACTTTCCCTTGCTGATTCCCAAGTCTTTTCTTAGCCGTGAAGCTGACCATGTAGAGGGCTTCGCCAAAGAGTGTGCCGTAGTGACCCACTATCGTCTTAAGAATGACCCTGACGGTAACGGTGTTGTTGTGGACCCGGCTGCTCGTCTTGAAGAAGAACTTATCATACGTCCGACCTCAGAAACTATAATCTGGAATACCTACCGTAACTGGATTCATTCTTATCGCGACCTTCCTATTCTGGTCAATCAGTGGGCTAATGTATTCCGCTGGGAAATGCGTACACGTATGTTCCTACGCACGGCAGAGTTCTTATGGCAGGAAGGCCACACAGCTCATGCTACAAAAGAGGAAGCTGAAGAAGAAGCAATCCGAATGTTAAATGTGTATGCCGATTTTGCGGAGAATTATATGGCTGTACCGGTAGTGAAGGGTGTGAAGTCAGCTAATGAACGTTTCGCAGGTGCGCTTGACACATACACTATTGAGGCTATGATGCAGGATGGTAAAGCTCTGCAATCAGGGACATCCCATTTCTTAGGCCAAAATTTCGCAAAAGCCTTTGATGTGACTTTCATGAACAAGGATAATAAACCTGAGTATGTATGGGCTACTTCGTGGGGAGTATCAACCCGTCTGATGGGAGCACTTATAATGACTCATAGCGATGACAACGGTCTGGTATTGCCTCCTCGTCTGGCACCTATTCAGGTTGTTATAATTCCTATATATAAAGATGCCGCAGGTTTGAAGGCTGTTTCCGAAAGAGTTGCACCTATTGTTGATGCTCTGCGAGCTAAAGGTATCAGTGTAAAGTATGATGATGCCGACAATAAACGTCCGGGATTCAAGTTTGCCGATTATGAAGTGAAAGGTGTGCCCGTACGTCTTGCTATAGGTCAACGAGATCTTGAAAACGGTACCGCCGAACTGATGCGTCGTGATACTTTGGAAAAGGAAATAGTATCGCTTGAGGGTATTGCAGACCATATCGAGAAGGAGCTTGAAGATATTCAGAAGAATCTTTTTGAACGAGCTCGCATTTACCGCGATCAGATGACAACTACAGTAGATGACTATGAGGAATTCAAACAGAAGATAGAAGAAGGTGGTTTCATCTTAGCTCATTGGGACGGTACGCCTGAAACAGAAGAACGTATTAAAGAAGAAACAAAAGCTACGATACGTTGCATACCATTCGAGGGAGATAAAACACCCGGCAAGTGTATGGTTACAGGTAACCCGTCAGCCCAACGTGTAGTATTTGCACGTTCTTATTGATAAATTGAAACTACTGGTTCATGTCTGATTCAGCTGATGTCAGACATGAACCTGTCACCAATATATATTCTGTACATATATAGTCTCAGTACATACACAGTGTATGTCAAGAAACAAAATAATATTGTCTACAGCGCCATGAAATATTATCCCTGTACACTGGCCCTTTTGTTTATGGGCACTGTAACGGTCGGTCAGGCCACTCCTCTTAATGTAGAGGATTATTGCGATGTGAAAATATCTGCTCCGGTAAGCATTAAAGAGATGCGTCCGTTGGCAGATGGACTGACTTATGCCGCTATAAGCGATGACGGACGTTCGATAGAGGTGTATAGCTATAAATCGGGTAAGAAAGTCAATACTCTTTTTAGTGTCGATGCTATAAAAGGAGATGTCAAAATAGATGGCTTTGAAGGTTATGTGCTTAGTGATAACGAACGTAAGATATTGCTTTGGAATAACAGCGAGGCTATATATCGTCACTCATTCACAGCAGACTATTATGTGTATGACATAATGCGTGGCACTATGGCACGCGTGTCGGAGAAGGAGGGCTTGAGATGTGCTACTATGTCACATGACGGACGTATGGTGGCTTATGTGTATGACAATAATATATATATATCCAATTTAGATTATCAGACTGACCGCCCTATAACAGAAGACGGGGTGAAAAACGAGATAATCAATGGTGCACCGGATTGGGCTTATGAGGAAGAATTTGGTATAGAGAATACAATACGCTGGAGTGCAGATGACAGTATATTGGCTTATATAAGATTTGATGAACGAAAGGTTCCGGTATATTCTTTTGATGATTACAGAAGTTACTGTGATAATGAGCCATTAGGAGACCCATACCCAGAATCATTCAGATATAAGTATCCTTTACCGGGTTATCCAAATTCGAAAGTGTCAGTACATGCCTACGAACTGGATAATCGTGTAACGAAGACAATGGACCTGAAGCTGGATGAGAATGACTACGTTCCTTCGATGGAATTCGGAGGTGAAGGTACACAGCTTATGGTCATGGTTCTGAATCGTGATCAGAATCGTCTAGAGCTTAACAGCGTCAATCCTAAGTCAACTGTAGCACGTGCGATACTTAAGGAAAACAGTGATGCATGGCTTAATCCGACAGCTTATCAGATGGCGGATTACGGATCTTCGAGTTTTGTAATCGGTAGTGAACGCAGCGGGTATCTACATCTCTATGAATATGACTATTCGGGTAATCTGAAACGTCAGATTACCAACGGGTCATATAATGTAACTGCTTATTACGGTACAGATAAACGTAACGGTACGGTGTATGCACAGACAACATGTAAGGGTGCTATAAACCGTAATGTGGTAAAAGTAGACCGTAACGGAAAGATGATAGTGCTGAACAATCAGGAAGGTACGGAAAGTGCTTCGTTCAGCAAGAACTTTGACTATTTTGTGCGTACTTACAGTAGTTCGACTGTTCCACCTCAATATACTATATGTAATTCATCGGGAAATATGATTGCAGAGGTGGAAATGAACCGTGAATATGCTATGAAATATGCTCAGGCTCCTAAGATGGAATTTCTGACTGTTCCTAATGCTGAGGGCAAAGAAATGAACGCATACATTATAAAGCCTGCTAATTTTGACAGTTCGAAGAAATATAAGCTTCTGATGTACCAGTATAACGGACCAGGCTCGCAAGAAGTGTTAAACCGCTGGCGTATGGAAGGTATATTTTATCTGGCTTCGGAAGGTTATGTAGTAGCCTGTGTTGACGGACGTGGTACTGGGAACCGAGACCGTGCATGGGCAACCGCTGTCTATAAACGTCTGGGGCAATATGAGACAGCAGATCAGATAGCCGGTGCAAAATATTTCTGTAATCTGCCTTATATAGATGCGTCTAAGGCAGCCTGTTTCGGCTGGAGCTATGGCGGTTATATGACTCTTATGGAATTGTCTGATCCTTCCAATCCGTTTAAGGCCGGTGTAGCTATGGCACCCGTAACAGACTGGCGTTATTATGATTCAATCTATACAGAGCGTTACATGCAGACGCCTCAGCAGAATGAGGCAGGTTACACTCAGGGTTCGGCTTTGAACAGAACTCGTGATATGCAGCGTAAACTCCTTATAATGTCAGGTACGAGTGATGATAATGTACATTTCTATAATACGTTGAAATATACCTCTAAGCTCAATTCGGAGGGTACATTGTTTGATATGATGGCGTATACCGGTTTTGAACATAGTCTCAGAATGTGTAATGCTCGTACTATGCTTTTCAGAAAAGTGCTTCAATTCCTCAATACTAATTTATAACTAACAGAGGAAAAAGCATAAAAAGAAAAAACGGGTACGATTCTATCCATTGTACCGGATAAACTACTAATGCTAATGTCAAATGGATGATTTAAGGAAGGTTAGCAGCCTACAGCTATATGAATTCTGGAAGAATCTCTCAATAGGGCTTCTGATGGTCATCGCCATGTTGACTTTCTCACAGCTTCTTCCGTTCTATCTGTCGCCGGTTCTGTCATTAGGAAGCGCTGCGATATTGTCGACTTTGTTGTATAATAACAGGCAGAAAAAGACAGGCTCGTGTATGTTGCCTATATACGCTCTGTTTTTCTGTTTTATTTCGTTTTCGTTTGTCACCATCATTCTAAATGTTCTGTATGCTTGGGGTCTGTTGTCGATGCCGGTGGAATTTATCTTCTTCAACGATCCTTATATACCGTCACTGATGATGATGCCTATCAGCTTTCTGACATTGCTGATAATAAATGTACGCCGTCACAAGCTACGTATCTGTATGGATTGTAAGCTTGAACGTGGTGATAACTATGAAAGAGGTAAATTAGGAAGTATACTTGATTATGAATCACACTTTCAGTTGAAGAATCTGTTACTTCTATTCGGACTTCTATCGGTTATTATCTGGACATATTACCTTATATTCTATATCAACATTAATCAGAATGCACGTGACTGGTATGTATTTACGTGGTTGATTATCATTATGTTTATTTTAGATGAGTTATATTTTGTAGCCCGTTACTATAATTTATATCTGGATCTGAAAGATAATGATGAGATTATCAGTCCGCAGGAGTTGCGTGATATGACAGCCAAGACTTATCTGCGTTTCTATGTAGTGTGCGGTAATAACATGTATGTAGATACTCATGCTGTTGATGCCCGTGAGTCTCATAAGGAAATCATAGATACTCCGTTCTTTACCAAACGTTCTGTCAATGGTATTACAGTGCATGAGGTAAAGCGTATAATTACACGTATGACAGGTGTTGATCATGGTGAATTACGTTTCTTTTTCGGACGTAAGAGCTCGGATATGAGTAAACACAGTCTGTTACGGTATTTCTATTTTCTTGACGGTACGCCTGATGATTATCCCGAACTGAATGCAGAAGGAGAATGGATGAAATTTGATACCATCAAGCATATCTATTCCACATCACCCAGCCGTCTGTCTAATATTACAGTTGCCGATCTGACACGATTAGCTACTATTATATTAACCGAGAAGATATTTGATGAGGAAGGCCGACGCAAATCGCGTATAAAGAGCTACAATCCGACATTCAACTTAGATGATGTACGGAAATCGGAGCTTGATTTTCAGGATGACAAGTGGTTAAAAATATCAATGTTTAATTCAGACACACGTATGTACGGTCTGAAGCGCTGGTGGCGTAATATTACCGGACGTAATACACGGAAATCAAGAACATGGCGATAAACACCATAGCAGTGGTAGGCCCTACAGCTTCCGGAAAAACCGGACGTGCTGTAAGTCTGGCACGCCGTTTTAATGGAGAAGTTGTCAGCGGAGATTCGCGTCAGGTATATCGGGGTATGACACTTGGTACAGGAAAGGACCTTGAAGAATACGGCGATGTTCCATATCATCTTATAGATATAGCTGAACCCGGAGAAAAGTATAATCTGTATCGTTTCCTCAGAGACTATGACCGGATAAGTCACAGTCTGGAGATACGTGGCCGTAAGTGTATACTTTGCGGAGGCAGCGGCATGTATGTCGAGAATGCTCTGCGCGGTCTGGTTATGCCTGAAGTGCCCCGTAATGATATATTACGTCAGCAGTTGGCTGAACTAAGTACAGATGAATTAAAAACACGTCTTGCTGCCTGTAAAACTCTACATAATGTCACTGACCTTGATACACGTCAGCGTATGGAACGTGCTTTGGAAATAAGTGAATATTACCGATACCATCCTGATGAGGCACTTAAAACAGATACAAAACATGTACAGCTTCGTGAGGCTGTCATAGTAGGTATAAATATGCCACGTGAAGAAAGACGCCGACGTATAACGCAACGGCTATACCGCCGGCTTGAAGCTGGAATGCTCGATGAGGTACGTGGCTTGCTGCGACAGGGTGTAAGTGCCGAGAGTTTAATTTATTACGGATTAGAATACAAATATTTGACTCTACATATTATAGGTCAGCTTAGTTATGAAGAAATGGTAAGTCAACTTGAGATAGCCATTCACCAATTTGCTAAACGTCAGATGACCTGGTGGAGAGGAATGGAACGAAGAGGTTTATCTATCAACTGGCTGTCGTGGGAGATGACAGACAGAGAATTCGGTGATGCTGTAGAAGAAATATTAAGACAAAAAGAAAACACAGACCATGAATAAAAAGACTGTACCAGAGACAGTGGATTTCCGGCGTAAACCGGAATGGCTCAAAATAAAGTTGCCACGAGGCTTCAAGACCAGTCAGGTAGTGGGCCTACTCAATGAAAGGAATCTGCATACTATCTGTTCAAGCGGTATGTGTCCTAATCGTGGCGAATGCTGGGGGAACGGCACAGCTACTTTTATGATAGGTGGTAATATATGTACGCGTAGCTGTAAGTTCTGCAATGTGGCTACCGGTCGTCCCGGACCTCTTGAAGAAAAAGAACTTGAGGATATTGTGGATTCTGTTAAAAAACTTAAACTACGTCATATCGTCATTACTTCTGTAGATCGTGATGATCTGCCTGATTGTGGTGCAGCTCACTGGGCCCAAATGATAAGATTATTACGGAAGGAGTGTCCGGATGTGACTATGGAAGTGCTGATACCGGATTTCAAAGGACGTATGGAACTTGTGGATATGGTTATTGCTGAAAAACCGGATGTAATATCACATAATCTTGAGACTGTAAGGCGTCTGACGCCAGAAGTACGTTGTTTTGCTACTTACGATACTTCATTAAATGTTATCAGGCACATAGCTGAAAGCGGTATTCGTTCGAAATCCGGAATAATGCTTGGTCTTGGCGAAACCAGAGAGGAGATACTTGAAACTATGGATGATTTGCGAAGTGTCGGATGTGAAGTCATGACAATAGGCCAGTACCTACAACCTACAAAAGCTCATTATCAGCTACAGGAATATATTACCCCAGAGACGTTTGCTGAATATGGTGAGATAGGTTATAAAAAAGGGTTCCGTCATGTTGAGAGTGCTCCTTTAGTGAGGTCAAGTTATCATGCGGAAAAACATGTACTATAGTTTGCATACCTATAATATATGAAGCTTGTAACTACAGACGGTAAGAATCTTGAATGTATTTTCTTAGGCCGTGCCGATTACAGAGAAGTGTTACAGATGCAACACTATATATTTGATAATCTTGTAGCACTGAAACGCAATCATGCTGAGATAACTGGGGGCGAGTGCATTCTGATGGTAGAACATAATGATGTACTGACGTTAGGAAAACACGGTAAAGATACTAATCTGTTAGTCAGTGAAGAGTCACTACGGGCCCAAGGTATAGAGTGTATACGTATAGAACGCGGCGGAGATATAACTTATCATGGCCCTGGTCAACTTGTAGTATATCCTATCATCAATCTTGAACGTTATAGCCTTGGTGTTAAGGCGTATGTGAATCTGCTTGAAGAGGCAGTGATACGTTATCTTAAGACGCATGGTATACATGGAAAAAGAATAGAAGGTGCATCTGGTGTATGGGTAGAATCGGTTGATAAAATCGATTGTAAAATATGTGCTGTAGGAATAAAATGCAGCCGTTTTGTCTCTATGCATGGTTTCGCATTAAATGTAACTACTGATCTATCAGCATTTAAGCGTATAAATCCCTGTGGCTTTACTGATCGCGGAGTAACCTCTATTCAGAAAGAAACCGGAAAATCTCTATCTTTAGAATCCGTAGCTCGATCTATTGCAGATATATTAGGAGAATTATTAGGTCTGCCAGTCGTATTTGTAAATAAATCAAATAATTTTACAAATATAGAGGCATTATAACGTAAAACTAATTGAAGACATGTTGGTAATCGGAATAGCAGGTGGTACAGGTTCAGGTAAGACCACCGTAGTAAGACGTATAATAGAAAGTCTGCCTAAAGATGAGGTAGCTGTAATTCCGCAGGATTGTTATTATAATGATAATGCCCATATACCGTTAGAGGAAAGGCTGAAGATGAATTATGATGAACCTGCTTCAATTGAGTGGAGTCTGCTTGCAAAGCATATTGAGATGCTGAAGAGCGGAAAGGCTATTGAGATGCCTACGTATGATTTTCTTACGTGTTCGCGCCAGAAGGAAACTATAAGAATAGAGCCACGTGATGTAGTAGTAGTAGAGGGCATACTTGTACTGACTAATAAACGTATGCGTGAACTTATGGATGTCAAAGTATTTGTAGATGCAGATGCAGATGACCGTCTTATACGAGTTATAAAACGTGACTGTATTGAAAGAGGACGTACGCCCGAAATGGTGATAGAACGTTATCAGCAGACTCTTAAGCCTATGCATGAGCTTTATATAGAGCCTTCTAAGCGTTGTGCCGATCTGATAATTCCTCAGGGCGGTAACAATAGTGTTGCCATAAAATTACTGACTGACTATATACGTTCGCTTCTTAAGTCGAATAAGCACTAAAGAGTAAATAAATGTTTTTTAAGAAAAAGAAAACATCTGTATTGCCTCCGGCAGAAGAATCTTTGCCAGTCAGAGAGGGAGAACAGGTACCAATGCCTGATATGCAACTGCGTGAGCAGGAGACTGAAATAATGGATAGTGCTAACGGCATGACGGAGGACATAACTATTGAAAGCGAGCAACCCGTCAAAGGTGTACTGAGGACAGACAATCTTGTGAAACGTTATGGAAAGCGAACGGTGGCTAATCATGTGTCAATAGATGTAACACAGGGCGAGATTGTAGGGTTGTTAGGACCAAACGGTGCCGGTAAGACTACTACTTTCTATATGACTACAGGGCTTATAACTCCGAATGAGGGTAAGATATTTCTTGATGAGCGTAATATAACCTCATATCCTGTATATAAACGAGCACAGTTAGGTATCGGTTATTTAGCTCAGGAAGCCTCAGTATTTAGGAAACTGAGTGTGGAAAATAATATTCGTGCTGTACTTGAGATGACAGCACTTAGTAAAGAAGAACAGCGTGAGAAACTTGAAAGTCTGTTAGATGAATTCAATCTGCATCATGTGCGTCATAATTTAGGTGACCAATTAAGCGGTGGTGAGCGACGTCGGACCGAGATAGCAAGGTGTCTGGCTATTAATCCACGCTTTATTATGCTTGATGAGCCCTTTGCAGGAGTTGACCCGATAGCTGTAGAAGATATTCAGTCAGTTGTGTACCGTTTGAAAGAGAAGAATATCGGTATTCTCATCACTGACCATAATGCACCGGAAACCCTAAGTATTACAGATCGTGCTTATCTGTTGTTCGAGGGCAAGATACTATTTCAGGGTACAAGCGAACAATTGGCAGAAAATCCAGTGGTAAGAGAAAAGTATCTGGGCCGTAATTTTGTGTTCAGACGTAAACATTTTGATTTTCCTGACACTACTGCATCAGATGTAAAATGACGATTATCGGAAAAAAAAATTATCTCACTACACCTTCACGTGGTGTGGTGGGTATGGGTATACTGCTGATTGGTCTTTTTGTAGGTCTAATACTGACGGTATGTATTTCAAGCTGTTTTGTATCTGGTGAGCCTACACGGACAGAATTGTTATGGCAATCAGTAGTTCAGAGTATAATGGCCTTCATTATTCCGACACTGGTTGTAGAGCGATATTTAGGTTATGCACCTTTATCTTTTTCAGGGTTATCAGAACGACCTAATATAATAACTTTAGTGTGGGTTATAATAATTTATATATGTGGTTATACTGTATTAGGCCAGATAATAACTTATAACGAAGCTTTTCATCTTCCTAAATCATTACATACTCTTGAAAATACTTTGCGTAGCTGGGAAGAGAATGCAGCTGCTACTACAGCTCTTATACTTGATTCTTCTACTGTAGGAGGGCTTATAGCAGAGATAATAGTAGTCGGTGTATTAACAGGCATGGCTGAAGAAATATTTTTCAGAGGTGGAATACAACGTATATTGTATCGAAGCGGTTGTAATATACATATTGCCATTTGGGGTACAGCTGTAGTGTTCAGTGCATTACACATGCAGTTTTTCGGGTTTCTTCCACGCCTTCTGTTAGGAGCTTTCTTTGGTTATCTGCTTTATTGGAGCAATAGTCTATGGCCTGGTATTTTTGCTCATGCACTTAACAATTCGCTTTATGTGACTGCTGTATGGTTGGATAAACGCGGGATAATCAGTCAAGATATACTTGAAACAGGAGTGGTCAGCCAGGGGATGCCATGGATGGCTATAGTGAGTGCTCTTGTAAGTGCCGGGGTAATTACAGTAGCTATGCAAAGTATTAAAAAAAGACATAATAAATCAATCGGCTGATATCCTTGAAGCCGTATAGAAAAGCATACCGCAGATGGCTAAAAAATCAGAAATAGGCTACCGAGATATTCTGAGTTCAATAAGACAAAAGAATTTTGCTTCGGTCTATATACTTATGGGGGAGGAGCCCTACTATCTTGATTTACTCACTAAAGCACTTGAGGCTAAGGTTATCGAAGATGAAACCACAAGAGAATTTAATAGTGTAGTGTTCTATGGTGCAGATGCAAGTATCGAAAAGGTCGTTGCAAGTGCACAGCAATTTCCGGCTATGGGAGGTTTACAACTGGTAATTCTGAAAGAAGCTCAGAGTATGCCCCAAGCTAAAAAGAGTCTCGATAAACTGGAAGGATATGTAACACATCCTAACAAGACTACTGTGCTGGTGATAGTATTTAAAGATGATGTTCTATCATCAACTTCCAAATTAATTAAAGCTGCCTCTAAAGGTGGAGCAATAGTTTATAACAGTGAAAAATTACGTGATTATCAGTTGCCATCGGCAGTTAAAGATTATTGCCAGCATAAAGGATTCAAAATAGAAGACAAAGCCGCTACTTTACTGAGCGAGTATATAGGATCACCACTATCAAAGCTTTTTGGGGAGATAGATAAATTATGTGTGGCTGTGCCTAAAGAAGCGGGACGCATCACTGTAGCAGATATAGAACAGAATATAGGCATTTCAAAAGACTATAATAATTTCGAGCTTGTCAAAGCTTTATCACGTCGGGACTATGTAACAGCTATGGGAATAGTGACGTATTTTAAGTCAAATCCTAAACAGAATCCTGTAGTTATGACTACAACAACACTGTTTAATTTCTATGTACGTCTTGTATTGGCATTGTTCAGTTCTGACCGTTCAGACAGCGGCTTAATGAAGGAACTTGAAGTAAAAAATATATGGGCTCTGACAGATGTAAAAGCAGGTATAGAAAATTATAATGCAGTCCAGGCTGTGGAGGCAATACACGTATTGCGTGATTTTGACTGTAAGACTAAGGGAATCGGCTCGAGTCAAAATGAGTATGAATTACTTCGGGAGCTAATATTCAGATTAGTGACATTATAAGTAAAGCAAAATGATATATTATTTTACCGGTAACGGCAACAGTGGTTATGTAGCTGCACGTATCGGAAGTTATCTACATGATTGTATAGAAAAAATAGGTGACTCTACCAGATTGTGTGTATCTGCCGAAGATAATGGTATAGGTTTGGTATTTCCAGTATATGCCTGGGGTGTGGCCCCACCGGTTACAGATTTTATAAACGGCTGGACCCTTGATGATATAAGGCGGATTAATACAGAAAAGATACCTGTATGGGCGGTTATGACCTGTGGTGATGAAGCAGGAGCATGTAGTGATATGCTTATTAAAATACTTGGAAAGAAAGGAATCAGCTTAGCAGGTGTATGGAGTATTATAATGCCTAATACATACGTGATTTTACCTGGTTTTGATGTAGATAGCCATGTGTTAGCACAGCAGAAGCTTACTTCAGCTATGGGGCGTATAAAAGAAATAGGAGATAAAATACAATCTTGTACATGGGAGACAGATGTGTGGCGTGGCAGCTGGCCACGTCTTAAGACACATCTTGTTTATCCATTGTTCAGGCGTTGGGGAATTAATCCCAAAAAGTGGAGTAAGGGAGAAGAGTGCATCAAATGCGGACAATGTGCCCGAGTCTGTCCTGTAGATAATATTCGAATGACACCAACCGGTCCTATATGGGGTAATAATTGCAAATCCTGTATGGCATGTTATCATAATTGTCCTAATCATTCCCTTGAATATGGAAAAGTTACTGTCAAAAAGGGACAATATAGAATCAAGGATTATGAGCTTTAGATAATATACTTTCAGTCCAATACTGAGAGACATCATTTTATAGTTAGGAAAGTAATGATATAGATAGCTTCTTCACTATTGAGATTAAAATATTTGTCTGAATAAAAAGAATAAACTAACTTTGCCTATAAGGAGTAAGAATAGACTTTGCTTCCTTGGAATAACTAAAGTATATAACCCAAATAATAAAAAACATGCGTCTTGTAACGCCATTCCCTCACACTTTAGCAACAGATGTGAAGACTGTAGGAGTAAATACCACCTTACCCTTAGCTGGGTTGGGAAAGATAATCTCTGTCAAAATCTTATGCAGATTCGTTCTGAGAAAATGGTGGATACCGCTGGCGGGTATGATAGCTGGAGGGACCATCGGTTTTATTTTAGGTAAATTACAAAGTTCGGAAGTCAGACGAGCTATAAAGGTTATGGTAATTCCGGATCGGAATGAAACTTCATCACCTCCTGATCTTCTTGGCTCTTTAGGTGGAATCCAGAAATTCAATTATGATAATGATATAGCTATTCTTAAATCAACTACTCTTATGAGGGAAGTTGTAGAAGAACTGGATTTACAGGGCTTGCTTTATGATTGTAACGGGTGGCCGAAAACTCTTATATATGATCATAATAAATTACTGACAGCTAAAGTAACCGGAAATATGTTTATAAGGAGTTTCAGAATCAGGTTCAGTTCCGGCTTACATAGCGGATTACTTGAGATAAGGGGAGATACTGAGGGAAAAACAAAAAGTTCTAAAATAGAATTGGGAAATAAGGATTCGGGAGATACAATAGCAGTTGATGGAGGCAGTATAATACTTAACCTGACTGTCGAGGGGGATAGAATCCGAAATGGTAAGTTTGAATATGAATATATGACCGTACCAGAACGTAGCAGTCAGTTGTTAAAGGGATTGACTATAATAAAATCTCAGGATAAGAGTAGAATAATTACTCTTGAGTATACTTCGCAATCATATCTGCTAAATGACAGATTATTGATGACATTATACGAATTGTATAACAATTATAACCAATCTCAAAAGACAAGACGTCTATTTGAGAAAGAGAAATTTTTTCTAAGCCGAGTTGAAAAAGTAGAATATGAGTTGCAAAAGATAGACAGTATTCTTAGTTCGCTTCTTATATTAAACCCATACGCTGCGGCTTATCTGGAGTTAGGAAGTAATCTTATTAATGAGGAGCTCCAATCAAGAAATCTAGTAATAGAAAGTGATAAATTATCATCACGTATTGAGCAAGCTCTGATAAATATCTATGAGTTGACTCCGGAAGAACCAATTTCTTATTCACTTACAGAACTGAGACCGGTAGTAGGGGAAATAATCAATGAACATAATTATCTTATAGAGCGTAGAGCACAACTTATTGAAGAAAGCAGTGAAGTGTCGCCAATAGTAACAGATTTAGACGAGTCTATCAGAAGACGTAGAGAAGCTATTATTAATTATCTTGAGACATTGCGATGGGAGCTGCCGCTGTCCTTAAGTGTGTCGAGACAATATAATGAAGAGATAGACAGTATGTTGCAGCGTTTACCAGATGATTTTACCAAAGTTACCCATATACGTCGGCAACAGGTGATAAAAGAGAATATTTATCAACAGTTATTAAAGCAAAGAGAGGAGACCGCTCTATTGATAAATGATGTTTCTGACCGTATGGAACTTGTTGAATTACCCTATAATACGGCTTTAGCTAAAATAGATATAGAGTTAGCAGTCTTTTTAGGTATGATATTAGGTACAGTAGGCGGAATTATTATAATTGTAGGTATGGTAACTATAAGTAAAAAAATAGTCAGTCATCATCAGTTGAAAAGTTTAGGTTTACCTATAATAGGAGAAGTATCAAAGGCCAAAGTATTGGATGAAGGTACTATTATGAAAATGAAAAAATATGAGTCACATTATAATAAGAATAAATATGATGAAAAAACAGTAGAAGAGTTTAGGTTAATACGTAGTAATCTTATGCGAGGTAAGAAGATAGGAAATTATAAAGCAACTATAATGGTAACTTCGATTGACCAAAGTTGTGGAAAAACATTTGTAGCACTACAATTAGCACGCTCATTCACAAAAATTGGTAAACGAGTATTGTTAATAGATCTAAATTTTCGTTCTATGAATGGTTTGTCTGAAGCTTTGCTATGGCCAAGATATGGAATAACTCAATTGCTTCTACAACCGATACTTTCTTTTAAGGATTTTAATTTAGCCTGTCGGAAAATAGACAATATGTTATCAGTAATACCTATAGGAAACTTTAAAAATTTAGCATTAGATTTATTAGGTAATGAACGGTTGGAAAATATTATTGATACTTATCATGAAGAATATGATGTTATCGTATTGGATACAGTAGCGGCAGATATATATGCTGATGCTCGACTGATAGGGCGATGTGCTGACCATAAGGTAATAGTGATAAAGACAGGACAAACTGAACAGAATAAATTAAACGAAGTAATGGCAAGATGTACTGAAGAAGAGTATAGAAAAAGTTGTATAATAATTAATTGCTTCGATGATATATACTACTGAAATACTATAAATAAACTTTTATGAAAGTAGCTATTGTAACTCATAAATTACTCCATAATTATGGAGGTGTTCTACAAGCATACGCTTTACAGAAGGCTCTTAGAGAATTAGGACATAATCCTATAGGTATAGACTGTGTTCCACCTTTGATGAGTCGGCATAGATATTTATTGGCCAATATAAAGACATTATGTTTTAGAATGATTGGTAAATATAATAGAAAATGGATTTCGTTTCCTATAGAAGAAAGGAAAGACTTTTTTAAAGACTTTTATAACAAGTATATGGCTTTAACTCCAATCTGTAAAAAGTATACATATAGTGTACTAAAGCAGATTGGTGCTAAAGCAATTATTGTTGGCAGTGACCAGGTCTGGCGATCATCATTTTATTCAGACAGAGGGTTATATATGGATATGTTTCTGAGATTTGCATTAAAGTTTAAGGGTCTTAAGATAGCCTATGCAGCCTCATTTGGGATAGTAAATCTGGAAGTATCAAAAAAGGAGCAATATCTGTTACAATATCTAATATCTAAATTTACTGCCATATCGACACGTGAACTTTCCGGAGTATATCTATGTAAGCAGCATCTGAAAGTTGATGCACTACATATATGTGATCCTACAATACTACTTACACGAAAAGATTATATGCAACTTACAGAGAAACCAACCTATACTGATTATATATTTGGTTATATATTAGATATAGAACCAGTTACTGAAGGAGTGATTAAAAAAATAGCGAAACAACTTGGACTACAAGTCCGTATAGAAGGAGCGGAAAGTTCAGCATATATAAGTATAGAGAGGTGGTTAGGAATGATAGAGGGTGCTACTGCAATGATTACTAATTCTTTTCATGGTACAGTATTTGCTCTTATAACCCATACTCCATTTATTGTTATAGCTCATGAAGAAAGGGGGACAGAACGTTTATGTTCATTATTGAATAGTTTAGATCTTAATGAACGTATGGTAACTGATAATGTATATATAAAGGCGTATATGTTGAAAGAATATAACATTGATTGGGAAAAGATAGATAAGAAACTGGAGACTATGCGTGTCGTCGGAAAACGTTTTCTTGAGGAAGCATTATGTGGTAAAACTACTAAAGAAATAGCACAGATATTTTTGCGTGAGAAGTTATTAGACAGTCTAACTTCAAACTTATAGATTATGAAAATAGATGTGATTGTATCTGCTATAATACCCGGAGGAGGAATTACAACCTTTGTAACACAATTATGCAAAAGACTTAGTAGTAAATATTTGGTACGGCTTATAGTAACTCATAAAGAAGTAGAAGAGGAACAAGTGATTTATCTTAATATGTTTCTAAGCCGTGGATTGATTGATATATCAAAATCATATAAACTATGGCGTTATATACGACTTATCCATATATGGAGAAGTGATATGCCGGATTATATAATAAACAATTATAATGCTGTAGGACAATATGTATTACCTATATTGGCCAGTAGAGTAAGAAATCTACATATAGTACATGGTATAACACCAGATTTTAAGCGGGTCGCTACTATTAACAAGAGTTATACATCGCACTGGGTTGTTCCAAGTATAAAAACTGCTGAAATGATTATGACAGGTAACAAATCAGTTAGAGCAGAGGATATCACAGTCATACCACATGGTGTGGAAGAAATTTCAGAAGTAAATATAATTGGACAGAAGCTGCAGAATAAAATATTCCTGATATATGTAGGAGTATTAGAAGAGCATAAAGGTGCAGATGTACTTCCGGATATAGTAAAGCTGCTTGAAAAGAGAAATATATCTTACCAATTCAATATTATAGGTGAAGGTAGTCTGAGAGAAATACTCTGTAAAAATCTTGCATCTGAGATGTCTGAAGATAAAGTGCGACTGCATGGAGTAATAAGACATGAAGCAGTGCTTAAGATGTTTACTCAGGCTAATATACTTGTCTATCCTACCCGAATAGACTCGTTCGGACTGGTTATAGCAGAATCAATGATGGCAGGCTGTGTACCTATAGTCGGAAAAATAGCGGGCGTGACCGATCAGATAATCGACAACGCCCGTGATGGATTCTTAGTATCGGTTAAGGCCGAAGAGATAGTACAAAAGATATGTGAACTTAGACAAGATTTTCAACTTCTTGAAAGAATGTCGGTACAAGCGAGATATACTGCCTCAGTTCGTTATTCTCTTACTGCTATGACTGAAGCTTATAATAGACTTTTAATCCAATTGTTATGACATACGGTCACGATAGTCTTCATAAGTAAATTCTCTAAGTAGCTGAGGAGCTCCTTGAGAAGGCTGTAACCATATTGAAGGATGCTGGAGTCCGTTAAACATAGTAGTTTTTACAGTAGTATAATGATTCATATCTTTTAAAGTGAGACGCTGGCCAGGAAGGAGAGGAGTTGAAAATGTCCAGTCGCCGACAAAATCACCGCTTAGGCAAGAATTGCCACCTAGTCTGTATGAGATACCATCTTTCTTATCAGTATCAGGTAATGATTCAGCAACAACCGGTTTATATGGCATTTCCAGACAATCAGGCATGTGACAGGCAAATGAAGCATCTATAATAGCAGTCCTTATACCAGCATCTTCGACTACATCAAGTACCTGCGTGATGAGATCACCTGTCTGCCATGTAAATGCACTGCCAGGTTCGATTATGATCTGCAGATGAGGATATTTATCGTGTAGTTTATTCATAATTTTTATGAAATGCTTTACGTCATAGTCACTTCGTGTAATGAGATGACCACCTCCCATATTCAGCCATTTTATGTGAGGTAAGAGATGACCGTATTGTTCCTCAAATGCATGGAGTACCTTTTCAAGGTCGTAGCTCGATGATTCACATAGAGCATGAAAATGCAAGCCCTCAATACCTTCTGGCAATCCTTCGGTAAGTTTAGACGGATTTTCGCCGAACCGTGAACCCGGTACACAAGGATTATATATATCAGTTTCAATAACACTACAATGAGGATTAACTCTTAATCCTACAGAGACCGGGTTATCCGGATGTGTATCATTCCATTTATCTATTGCGGTATGAAATCGTTCGAACT
Source organism: uncultured Porphyromonadaceae bacterium (assembly GCA_947177575.1). Classification (GTDB taxonomy): domain Bacteria; phylum Bacteroidota; class Bacteroidia; order Bacteroidales; family Muribaculaceae; genus Lepagella. Next base: position 21,053 of record CAMWVA010000014.1, read on the forward strand.
GAGCTAGAGAATTAAAAGTGATATGCGAACAACCTGCAAGAAACTTTGGAAAAGTTTCGTCAGTATATACCGGGCAGTAAGCATGCACATCATGCCCAAGATAGTCAAGCGAGAGTTTCATTTCATTGAGAGAGCTGGCTGTGGAAGCATCAAAATATTCTTTAATGATGGGAAAAGTCTTCCATAGGGCATTGGCTTTAAAAGCCATAATAATCTTAATATCGGCTTTCTCTGCTACATTTTTAAGTTTCTGAAGGTTTGCACGTAATTTATCTTCATATATAATATAAAAAGGAGTAGGAATATCAGCTGTTGAAATAGGCTGACTATTGTTAAAAGTTTCAGACATTTAATTAGAATTTAAGTAAATTAAACTTCGCGAATTTTAACATCAGTTTCTTTATACCGACAATACCGAAGTCAACTGTAATAGTCGGCTCACCTGATAATTGTCCAAGAGCACGGACTTCCCCTCGACCATATTTATTATGTTCAATAACACTTCCTATCCGTAGGTCAGGGGTGTTAGTAGGGGTAGCAGAATGTTTCTGCAATACTTCTTTTAAGGGTCTTAGTGAAGAAGAGGCCTGGCCAGAAGACGTAGTGTTATGACGAGAGGTATTACCTGAAGAAAAAGAAGCTTTCTGATTCCCTCGGCTGGTAGTAGAGTAGTTTGCTAAAGGATTAATAAATGATTTATTTGATTTAGCGGATGAAGATACAACTTTAAGGAATCTAGTATCAATCTCACCAAGAAAGCGTGAGGGCATAGTAGGAGTAGTCTGTCCATTTCGGAATCTGCTGGCAGCATAGGTAAGGGTACAGGTTGTCTTTGCTCTTGTCATGGCTACATAGAGTAATCTTCGTTCTTCTTCTACCTGTTCAGGAGATTCCATAGATAAAGCAGATGGGAAAAGCTCTTCTTCTACTCCAACTATAATAATATGTTTGAATTCAAGACCTTTTGCGGCATGTACAGTCATCAAAGTCACTTTGGGTTGATTATCTTCTTCCGTTTCATCCTGGTCTGTAGCCAACATGACCTCTGATAAAAAGGCACGCATATCAGTCTCACCTTCACCGGTCTCTGTACGTGATTCTACAAAATCTTTCAGACCTGTGAGCATTTCAGTCAAGTTTTCTTGCCGACTAATACTTTCAGGAGTATTATCGTGTGCCAATGAGGTGAGAATACCGGTACGATTATATATAAGCTGAGCTACTTCAAAAGCATTTGAGCCTGAAACATTATCTTTAATAAACTCATTTATAAGAGAGGTAAAATTCTTTAATTTCTTTATTGTACCGGCATTAAGGCCTTCTATTCCTGTATTAATAGCCATCATAATAGTCTGCCACAGTGAAGTTTTATTAGCAGAAGCTACGGTCTGAAGCTTTTTAAGAGTGGTTTCACCTATACCACGCGCCGGATAATTGATTATACGTCGTAATGCCTCATCATCGTCCGGATTAATGACAAGCCTAAAATAACAGATAATATCCTTTATTTCCTTACGTTGATAGAATGATAGTCCTCCATAGATACGATACGGTATATTACGTTTGCGGAGAGCTTCTTCAAGCACACGGCTTTGTGCATTAGTACGGTACAACACAGCGTATTCGTCCAGACTATCATGACGAGTTAGTACAGATTGTGAAATCATATTAGCTACCAGATAAGCTTCTTCAAAATCACTGTATGTTTTGACTATTTTGACAAGCTCTCCCGTTTCGTTCTCACTGTAAACCGTCTTCTTCATTTGCCGGGTATTCTTGGCAATAAGACTTCCGGCAGCATTAATTATATTCTGAGTTGAGCGGTAGTTCCGTTCGAGTTTAAAAATACGTAAGCCCGGATAGTATTTCTCCATAGTCAGAATATTAGAAATATTTGCACCACGAAATGAATAGATACTTTGGGCATCATCACCGACCACACACAGATTGTTACCGACATCAGACAATTGTGAAATTATCAGGTGCTGGGCAAAATTGGTATCCTGATATTCATCTACAAGAATATAGCGGAAAAACTCTTGATAATGACGTCTTATCTCAGGATGATCACGTAAAAGAAGATTCATATACACGAGAATATCGTCAAAATCCATAGCATTTGCCAAACGACACCGTTCGGAGTATATTGCAAATATTCTTGAAGTCAATGGTCTCTGAGCTCTACGATCCATATCATAGTACACGTTATGATACTGCTCCGGAGACATCATTGCATTCTTTGCATTAGAAATAGTAGCGGCGATAGTAGCAGGTTTATATATTTTTTCATCGAGATCTAACTCCTTGATGATTATTTTAATCAATGATTTAGAATCGTTGGTATCATATATAGTAAAGCCTGGTTTGAAGCCAATCAGTTCTGTATGATGACGTAGTATGCGCAGAAAGATACTGTGAAAAGTTCCCATCCACAGACGTTGTGCTACTGAAGGATTGACGATATTGCAGATACGTTCTTTCATTTCACGCGCTGCCTTATTAGTAAAAGTAAGCGCCATAATGCGATAAGGCTCAAATCCACGCCGCAGAAGGTCTACTATCTTATATGTTAATACACGAGTCTTACCGGAACCAGCCCCGGCAATAACGAGCGACGGACCGTCACAGTAAGTGACAGCAGCACGTTGCTGTTCGTTCAATAAGTCAAGATAATTATAATTAATATCTTCTGCCATAATAAAATATGTGAATTACAGAGTCAAATAATAGAGAATATATCTCCGTAATCTGGAATATATGGTAAAAAACTGTATGAATCAGTTGTGTAATCAATCTGACAGCAATAATGTTTCAGACCGTTCGATACAATCAGAAAAGGAGTATGCAGCACCATATTATATCTTACAATCTGATCGAATGTAGTCTGAGAAATGGCTATATGAGGAGCCTTATATTCAATTATCATCAACGGACGACCATCAGATCTGAATACTACTGTATCACAACGACGTGAAGTGTTATTGAGAGTTATGCCAGCTTCTACAGCAATTAGAGAAAGAGGGTAGTGCAGGTACTCTGTAAGCCAAGAAATAAAATTCTGTCTTACCCATTCCTCGGGCGTGAGTTTAAGCCATTTATGGCGTATTCTGTCGAAGATTACCATTTTTCCAGCCGAATCTTTTTTAATACGTACTTTACCTGATGGAATATTTAGTTGTGGTAATCTATCTGACGATGAGAAACTATTATTTATCAGAGCGTACAAAAGAATTGAGAGGTGAATACTCAGTATCAAATATAGAATTTAGGATATCAGCGAGACGTAAGCCTCCACGAAGAAACTGTTGTTCTACTACAGGCGTCCACTCAGCAATATAATCGTAACTCAAGGCACTATCTTCAGGAGTTGTATCATAGATTCTGGTAGCTATCTCATAAGTCTGTCTGCCCCATTCGTCGGGATTTGTGAGTGTAAAGACTTCTTCATTAACAGTAGTGTCATTGCAGTCAATCTGTTGTGCCCACTCAGTATAACTCCATTTATGTGCCTGTTCGGGAAGCCAGCTATCCCATGCTGAATGTAAGTTTGAGTGTCGGTCAAAAAGTTTTACGCTATGTCGGTTACCTCCTAAATCGGAAGCCCGTCCCATGTGCATAGGCTGATGTAAATCACCCATGAAATGAACTACCAATTTCAATGCCAATGCTTTCTGTTCTTTAGAACTGTCAGGATTATTCAGCAATTTAGTCTGTTCGTATATGGCCTGAACAATATTGCCTTCGGGAATATTAGGGGCTGTATCATAGGAAAATTCCGGATCAATATTTTTATAATGCCAGGTCTTTGTATAGGCATATTCCGGAGTATGTGAAGCATTGTCCATCCAGTTAGCCCAATATACAATAGATTTTCCGTCAAGAATCTCGGTTATCTGTTGTTTAGCAACTGGTGTGAGATGGTTTTCGGCGATAAAAGCGACAGTATCATGTCCTTTTTGCCCCCAGCCAAACATAGGAGCTGCTGAAAGAATAAGAAATGAAAGAGAGAGAAATGAATGTAGTTTCATAATAAACAATGTATTAAAGAGAGAGAAATTCACCAATTGGTGAATTTCTCTCTCTTATTAATTAAATTTGGTTGAAAAGAGATTCAACTCAATCAGCTAAATTTATGGTTTTACCTTAATCAAAGCAGAGGTTTAAGCTTATTCTCAAGATCGGAAAGCTTAACCAGACCTACACTACGGTCTTTAAGTTCTCCATCCTTAAAGAAGAGTACAGTTGGTATATTACGTACACGATTAGCTGAAGCAATCTCATCGTTTTCATCGATATTGAGTTTACCTATAACAGCTTGTTCGCCATACTTTTCAGCCAGTTCTTCTACTACCGGTCCGAGTTTGATACAAGGGCCACACCATGTAGCCCAGAAGTCAATCACCACAGGACGACCGCTCTCAATAGCTTCGCGGGCAGTCTGGTCAGTGAATTGTAGTGCCATGATATAAAAATTTAATAGTTATAGCATTATTGATTGTAGATGCAGAAACTTATATTTACCTTGTACAGTAATTATGTACCAGAAATAATAACTAAGCTTCAGCACTCCAAAGTTAGTTACAATAACTGAAATAGACAAATTTTTCATCTTAATTTAATAAGAAGATGAAATGTGTAGAGTAATAATTTATCTATTTAGATGAATACTTACTGATATTAAATGAGGTAAGTATCATTCTTATTGTGTAAGAATACGGTATTTAATACCCCATTCGTCAAGGAAACGTATTAAATCGCGTGAGATGTCAAATTTCTTACGTGAATGTATCTTGATAGTCTGTTTGGATTTCATATCTATAAGTTCAAGATACAAATCTCCCGGGCGAGTAGGATTAACAGAGAATTTCTCAAGAGCTGAGAAGAAGTCCTGATTGGCAAATTGAAAATCAAGATATAGAATAGCACAATTAGCAACATTCCCCTTGATATTTTCGAGCGGCACAATCTCTTCAAACTCAGTGTCTATAAAATTACTATATCCTTGGGTTATTTTTATTTTCATGAAGAGGGCAGAGCCAATAGGAAATTTAGCTCTCATAACGTCAGGATTCTGTCTGAATAGCCTTAATTCTTTTTTACCGGAAAAATCTTCCAATGTTACGACAGCATAAGGCTGACCTTTTTTTGTAAGGCGTTCGTTAAAGGCTGTCACCAAACAGCCTACGGTAAGTGTATTACCGGCTTCAGCCTTTGTATCATAATCAGCTAATGGACAGTTGCATCCGTATGTTATCTCCATAAAATAAGGGTCCAAAGGATGTGCTGAGAGATATATGGTCACCAGCTCCTTTTCAGCATTGAGCAGTTTGATTGTAGGCCATGGTATAACCTGAGGTATTTCGGGTTTAGGCGTTTCAATTGGCTCAAGGTCGCCGAAGAGGGATGTCTGCAAAGAATTTCTGTCATTTTGAATTATCTGTCCGAATTTTACCAATTGATCAGTAAATGTACTATCACCTACAGGATGTACGAATACCTCACGGCGTAATCCGAAACAGTCAAATGCTCCGGCTAATGCAAGATTCTCTATAGCAGAACGGTTGCATGCGCTCAGATTGATACGTTCGACGAAATCGTAAATACTTTTAAAAGGACCGTTAGCTTTTCGTTCTGTTATAATTGCGGAGACGGCATTTGTACCGACTCCTTTTATAGCTCCGAGACCAAAACGTATCACACCTTTTTCAGAGACACCGAATTTAATGTATGATTCGTTGATGTCTGGTCCTTTGACATTAATACCCATACGGACACACTCGTCCATATTTACCTTAAGTTTATCAGCTACAGACAGGTTACGACTCATAACCCCTGCCATGTATTCAGCTGGATAGTTAGCCTTAAGATAAGCTGTCTGATAAGCTACCCATGTGTAACAAGTGGCATGACTTTTATTAAATGCATACGAAGCAAATTTTTCCCAGTCAGCCCATATTTTTTCAAGTACCTTAGCTTTATGGCCATTTTTCTGTCCTTGGTCCATAAATTTGACCTTCAGTTTAGCCATTTTGTCGATTTGCTTTTTACCCATAGCTTTACGTAGCATATCGCTCTCACCACGTGTAAAGTTAGCTAACAGACGGGAAAGAAGCATGACCTGTTCCTGATATACCGTTATTCCATAGGTCTCCTCAAGATACTGCTTCATTATAGGTATATCGTAGGCTATAGGCTCATCACCATGTTTACGAGCTACAAAAGATGGTATATAATCCATTGGCCCTGGCCTATATAAAGCATTCATGGCTATAAGATCTTCGAATTTCGAAGGTTGCAGACTACGTAAAGATTCCTGCATACCGGTTGATTCGAATTGAAAAGTCGAGGTTGTGCGTCCGTCACAATATAGTTTGAATGTCGCCGGGTCATCAAGCGGTATTTTACTTATATCAAGATCTATACCACGGGCTTCCTTAATATTGGCTAAAGCCTCTTTTATGATGGAAAGAGTCTTTAGTCCAAGAAAGTCCATCTTAATAAGACCAGTGTCTTCAATTACACTACCTTCATACTGTGTAGTTAGAACTTTGTCGCCATTAGCGTCAGTAGAAACAGCAACCGGTACCCAATCAGTTATATCGTCACGGCTAATAATAACTCCACAAGCATGGACACCTGTACCACGAACATTCCCCTCAAGCTGATGGGCATATTTCATTGTTTCTCTTACCTTAGGGTCGGGATTTTGTTCTTCGGCAGCAAATTCCTTGCAATACTTAAGGCAGTTGGTAAAATTAATTTTGGGATTTTTACCATTAACTTCAGGTAATCTGTCAGGTACCAGTTTTGCCAGTCTATTGGCTTCCGGCAGGGGGACTTCCATTACTTTAGCTACATCTTTTATTGACATTTTTGTAGCCATCGTCTGGTAGGTGATAATATGAGCTACTTTCTCTTCTCCATATTTCTCAGTGACATATTTAAGTACTTGTTCGCGTCCGTCATCATCGAAATCCACATCTATATCAGGAAGTGAAATACGGTCAGGATTAAGAAAACGTTCGAACAGTAAGTCATACTTAATAGGGTCAATCTGTGTTATACCAAGACAATAGGCAGCAGCAGAACCGGCAGCGGAACCACGTCCCGGTCCTACACTAACTCCGAGCTCTTTACGCGCTACATTAATGAAGTCCTGTACAATCAGGAAGTAGCCCGGGAATCCCATAGTCTTCATTATATATAGTTCAAATTTGAGACGTTCAGCAATTTCAGGTGCCAAAGGCTCGCCATACCGTTCCCGAGCTCCTTTCATTGTAAGAGCCTCAAGATAATCTGCCTCAAATTTGATGCGATATAATTTATCGTATCCACCGAGTCTATGTATTTTCTTCTCAGCCTCCTCCTGACTTAACACTACGTTGCCATTCTCATCACGTGTGAACTCTTCAAATAGGTCTTGTTCTGTCAGACGGGTACGATATTCCTCTTCAGTACCGAATGATGCCGGTATATCGAAATTCGGCATTATAGGGTCATGATTGATAGAATAACGTTCTATTTTATTGAGAATTTCCCATGTAGACTCAAGAGCTTCAGGAATGTCAGAGAATATTTGTTCCATCTCCTGAGTAGACTTAAGCCATTCCTGTTTGGTGTAGTGTAGACGAGGTTCGTTAAAGGTCTTCTGCATTGAAACACATATAAGACGATCGTGAGCTTCAGCGTCATCTTCAAATGTGAAATGCACGTCGTTAGTGGCTACTACCTTAATATTATACTTCTCAGCCATGCGAAGCAATTCTTTGTTTACCTTTACCTGCTCCAGATAGGTCTGTGTATTGGCATTTGTCTTAAAGGTCTCATGACGTTGAAGTTCGAGATAGTAGTCATCACCGAATACTTGTTTAAACCATCGAACTCTTTCCTCAGCAAGCTCCAAATCTCCATGCATTATATGCTGAGGTATCTCTCCTCCAAGACATGCTGAACATACGATAAGACCTTCAGAATGTTTCTCAAGTTCTGAACGGTCTGTACGTGGATGATAGTAAATACCTTCAGTCCATGCTTTACTAACAAGTTTTATGAGATTATGATAGCCGGTACTATTTTTTGCAAGTACGATGAGGTGGTAACCTTTGTCGGTTTTGTCCTTTTTTGTGTACATACTTCCCTGTGCGACATACATCTCGCAGCCGACAATAGGAGTAAATTTTTCTTCATCAGGCAAACCGGCATTTTTTTTGTCAACATAATTAAGAAACTCTTTTATACCGAACATATTTCCATGATCGGTGAGAGCCAGACCTCGCATTCCATCAGAAATAGCTTTATCGACAAGCTCGGCGATACCAGCTTTACCGTCAAGCAGACTGTATTGTGAGTGAACGTGAAGATGAGTGAAGGGATGTTTAGACATTTTTCAGACGGAAAGAGTATAGTACACAAATAAAGTTAAAATATAAGGATGGTATATTTACCTCAGAGATAGGAATTAAATTAATTTATTGTCTTTGGAGGACGTTCTGTAATTTTAGAAGCAGCTGTATCAGCCAACTGGACTAATGTAACAAGTGGGTACTGTTTCTCAGCAGCGCGGAAATTACCCTGTTCTTCTGAATCAGCCTGATTAACACTCCATGCACCCATGTGCCAACGTATAGCACATATTTCTTCGTCAGTAAGAGGAAGTCCCATCTGAAGTAACATTACAACGGATTTTTCACCGTGTCCTATAGGTAAAGAACCATAAGATGTACCAAATTCAGCTTTACAAAAATCTACCTGTGCTCCACGCTTTTTAAAATAGAGGTTACTTTTACACATATCATGAAGCAGACAAGCAACAATAATACTTGCTTCCTCAATACCTTCAAATACATCAGACCTTATTTTAGAGAAAGTATCTCGGATAGCTATCGCGGCATCATAAACATTAAGTGAATGTATCATTAGACCTCCTTCAAAACAGAGGTGGTTCTTCATAGAGGCCGGAGCTGTGAAATATCCCGATTTTTCAAGCTGTGAGATAAAGTAGTCAATGTCATCAATACCTGTAGATTTAAGTAAGTCAATGACACGTTGTTTATATTTAAAAAATTCTTCTTTTTTGAGCATTGTTGTTAGGATTGATTATCATATATCATTACAAAGGTAATAAATTATATTTAGAAAACAAAGTCTGTGTAGAAGTGAAGATATGGCAGGTCATAAAAAGGCAACAGGTAAGCCAGTGGCTTACCTGTTGCCTTTTTATGACAAAAATGTGAACTTTAGAGTAGTGGAATATGAGTAGGAAGTTAAAATGATAGTGAATGCAGAATCGAATTTTTTAACGGGCGTAATCTTTAAGTTGCTCACGCAGACGTTTGCGTGCAAAGAAGATACGGCTTTTAACAGTACCTAAAGGTAACCCCATCTTTTCTGCTATTTCGTTATATTTGTATCCAGCCACATACATATTGAACGGTATACGGTATTCATCAGGGAAACTATTAAGAGTAGTTGAAATTTCATGAACGGCAATTGAACCGTCAGGAGTTTCAAGCCCGGAATCCTGTGAAATATTGAGATGATAAAGATCTTCAGTCTGATCAATAACAGTAGCCTTACGTACAGTCTGACGATAGTTATTGATGAAGATATTACGCATTATAGTGAATATCCAACCCTTAAAATTAGTATTGTCAACGTATTTATCTTCGTTGTCAAGTGCTTTAAGGGTAGTATCCTGAAGAAGATCCTGGGCGGCTTCACGATTTGTGGTGAGCTGATATGCAAAGCTAAGAAGGTTGCCTTGGAGGCCGAGGATACGCTGTTTAAAAGTCTCTTTAGTTCTCATTTTGTCTTTGTTTTTAGTTGTTATATCTCTATAACATTAGAGCTATAAAATTGTTTTGAAATTTATGTTTTTTTATCGTTATGAACTGAACTTTTTATCTTAGAAAGTTGTTGATGTCGTTTTAATATGTTGAATGGCAAGAGAGTAAAAAATTAAAAAAATGTGAACTGACTGATAAATTTTTTTAATTTACTTTCGAAATCTAATATTCGTACCTTCTACAACCGCTGTAATGATTCTACCATGAGGTAAGGAAAATTCATTAACTTTGCAAAAATTAAAAATTAGTTTTAGTTGTAGAAATGAGATTTGACGAAATACTTAGGAATGACGCTCTGTTAGACGGATTAGATGATATGAATTTTCAGGAATGTACACCTATACAGGAATTGGGAATGCCACCTGTGCTGGCCGGACGAGATCTTCTTGCGGTTGCTCAGACCGGAACAGGTAAAACGGCAGCTTATCTGCTTCCCATTATAGAATGTCTTGTTGAAGATGGTTATCCAACAGATTGTGTCAATTGTGTTGTAATGGCTCCTACACGAGAGCTCGCCCAACAAATAGATCAACAGATGGAGGGTTTTTCCTATTTTGTACCTGTTACAAGCGCACCTATCTATGGAGGTACAGATGGAGAAGGCTATGAAAGGCAGCGTAAAAGTCTTAAAGCAGGTGCGGATGTAGTTATAGCTACTCCAGGGCGTTTGTTAGCTCATTTAAGTATGGGGTATGTGGATTTATCGAAAGTATCGTTTTTTGTACTTGATGAGGCTGACCGTATGCTGGATATGGGTTTTATGGATGACATAATGCAGATAGTGGGACGATTGCCAAAGAAACGTCAGACGTTGCTTTTTTCAGCTACTATGCCTCCAAAAATACAGGCTTTAGCTAAGAATTTGTTACATAATCCAGTATTTATTGAATTGGCTGTGTCCAAGCCTGCGGATAAAATAAAACAATCGGCTTATATTTGTTATGAGCCTCAAAAACTACCTATATTAAAGAGTATCTTCGTTAGAGAGAGATTCGGAAAGGTAATAATCTTTTCTTCATCAAAACTTAAAGTTAAAGAACTTGCCAAAGTATTACGTTCGATAAAAATGAATGTTGCTGAGATGCATTCAGATTTATCTCAGGCGGTTCGTGAGGAAGTAATGCTGAAATTTAAAGCTGGTAAAGTAAATATAATAGTTGCTACAGATATTTTAGCACGTGGAATAGATATTGATGATATAGAATTGGTAATCAATTATGATGTTCCGCGTGAAGCAGAGGATTATGTACATCGTATCGGTCGCACTGCAAGAGCTAACAAAGATGGGCGTGCAATAACGTTTGTAAATGAAAAAGAAATAGGTCGCTTGAAGATTATAGAACGTTTGCTGGAGAAAGAGATACCTAAAGAGGAAGTAGATAAAATTCTTGGTGAGACACCGTCTTATACTTCAAGTCGTAATAAGAGAGTAAGACACAGTAAAAACTATACTAAACAACGTCTCAAAGTTACCTCAAAGACACAGGTATCTGCGAAAGAAGACGAAACTGTAATGCCAGTCAAGGTGAAGTCACACCGACGTTCACATCGAAGTTATAAAGAAGGTGAAAAAAATAAGTAAACAGAAGCTGACGGCTAAACCGTCAGCTTCTGTTTACTTATTTTTTTCAAAGACTATTCTTTAAGAAGAGCAAAATCAAGAAGCTGGGGTACACTTTCAATGAAATGAAAAGAGAGACCTTCTTTACAGTCTTCGGGAAGTTTCTCAATATCTCTTCTGTTGCGTTCACTTAGAGCAATATCTGTTATACCAGCTCGTCGGGCAGCGAGAATCTTCTCTTTTAAGCCTCCTACCGGAAGTACTTTGCCACGCAGGGTAATTTCTCCTGTCATGGCAAGATGATCACGTACTTTACAGCCCAATAGAGCAGAAGCTATTGAAACTGCCATAGTAATGCCTGCTGAAGGTCCGTCTTTGGGAATGGCCCCTTCCGGAACATGAATGTGTACTTGAAGATCATCAAATATATCAGCTGATAGTCCTAATAGACTATAGTTGGATCTTAAATACTGAAGAGCAATAGTGGCAGACTCTTTCATTACATTACCAAGATTTCCGGTTAAAGTAAGTTTTTCAGTCTTCCCATGAGACAGAGAAGTTTCAATAAATAAAATTTCTCCGCCTGTGCGTGTCCATGCCAGACCTGTCACTACTCCAGGAATATCATTGTTATCATATACCTCCACAAGTTGTTCTTCAACACCAAGTAACTCTTTTACATCATCGGGCTGTATAAACTGAATGAGAGGCTGGCCTTCTACTTTCCGTCTTGCCAGTCTTCTGACTATTTTTGCTATACATTTATAGAGTCCTCTGACTCCAGATTCTCTGGTATAGTAATCTATAATGTAGCGTAAAGCCTCCGGAGAAAAGGCAATCTTACTTTTAGCTAACCCATGTTCCTGAAGAATCTTAGGTACCAGATGTCTTGCAGCTATCTCCACTTTTTCATTAGCAGTGTAACCTGATAATTCAATGAGTTCCATACGGTCCAACAGAGGCGCTGAGATAGATGATACATCATTCGCAGTTGCTATGAACATGACATTGGACAAATCATAGTCACAATCTATGTAGTTATCATGAAAGGCAACATTCTGTTCTGGATCAAGAACTTCAAGAAGAGCTGTAGAGGGATCGCCTTTTATGTCGGCACCTAATTTGTCAATCTCATCCAGTACAATTACAGGATTAGATGTCTTGCATTTTTCTATAGCTGTGATTATACGTCCCGGCATAGAGCCCAGATAAGTACGTCGATGACCTCTTATTTCGGCTTCATCATGGACACCTCCTAAAGCAATGCGTTTATATTCTCTTCCAAGTGCTTCAGCTATAGCTGTACCAAGAGAGGTTTTGCCTACTCCCGGAGGACCAAAAAAGCATAAAATCGGAGCTTTCATGTCCTTACGTAACTGTAAGACTGCAAGGTGTTCGAGAATACGGTCTTTTATGTCATCCATTCCGAAGTGATCCTTATTAAGGATTGCCTTAGCTTTGGTGAGATTGACCGAAGAATGAGAATATTTATTCCAAGGTAAATTCAGAAATGTATCAAGGTAGTTATACTGTACTGAATAGTCAGGAGTCTGCATATTAAGCCGACATAATTTAGCTAATTCTTTTTCAAAATGGGCTTGGGTTTTCTTATCCCATTTTTTTGTTTTGGCTTTTTTCTTGAATTCCTCTATGTCTGAATAATCTGCATCAGTTGACTCAAGTTCAGCTTCAATCTGTTCAATCTGTTGTCTAAGGAAAGCTTCCTTTTGCCTTTTTCCCATTTCTTCCTGGGTTCTCTTCTGCAATTCAACTCTCAGCCGTAGCCGCTGACATGCTAAGGTCAATGTGTCGAGGATAGTATGAAGTTTGTCCTTAAAATCATTTTTTTCGAGAATTACCTGTCGTTCAGCAGTAGAGATAGGTGAGTGGGAGACAATGAATCCAGCTGAACGTACGAGATCATCTTTATACTGTTTCCACTGGAATTTTATCTGTTTACCTTCTTCTTCGCCTATCATCCCTATCATAGAGGTATAAAGCTGCGCAATTAATTCATAGCTGTTCCTAATTTCTTCGTCATCAGGATTGAATGGCAGAATAGGGTAAGGATTAATTGAGGCACGTACTAAAGGTTTCTTTTTTTCAATACGATTCAGTATCGCTGTATCCTGACATTGAATCAAAGCTGTATGTCCACCATCGGGACGCTGGAATATCTGAAGTACCCGAACGATACATCCTACCTTATGAAGATTGCGTAACGTTAAGGCTTCATTATCGCTATTGATTTTGGTTACAGCAAAAAGAAGTTCCTTGTTAGTTTCGGCATACTGAAAAATTTTAAGGGCCTGTTCATTTTCAATTTCTATATCAGTAGCTAAAAAAGGTGAGAGAACAATGTCATTAAGAGGTAATACTAATATGTTATTTGAGTCAAGCTCACCGACCGAGGATTGGTCATCGTTATGAATCTCTGTTAACATTTCTAAGATTTCTAAAAGAGAAGAATGGGGGTTATTCAATTGGTTCATTATTAGATATTACGGGTAATCAGTAAGTTAAAACCTATATAGCAAAAACTTAAATTGACTACCTCCAATAAGCCTACAAAAGTAGTAAAACTAAGTGTAACAACCAAAGAATTTAAAATTGGGACGGTTTGAAAAGGTTACATACCTGTGGATATAGATTTTGGAGAAAAGAGCCGAAAGGATTACTTTTGCAGTAGTAAAATTAGAAACAAAACAGGCAGATAATGGACAAAAAGGAAGTAGTATTCAGATTCAAGAGATTTAATATGAATCATGGACTAAGTTCGATGCGAATAGGGGTCGATGCTGTTCTTCTTGGTGCCTGGTGTGATGTAAGAAATACAAGCAGTGTACTTGATGTCGGTACCGGTTGTGGAGTAATAGCACTAATGATAGCTCAGCGACTACCATACGGAGAAATAGAAGGAATAGAGATTGATCTACCTTCAGTGGAAGAAGCAAGTAAGAATTTTGCTTCCTCTCTATGGAAGGACAGGTGTCATGTAAGCCATATTGATTTTCTTACTTACGTTAAAACATATAAAGATAGTGATAGAACAGAAAATCATAAGAATGAGATAGATCTGATAGTAAGTAATCCACCTTATTTCGATTCTGGGGTAAAAACCTATAGTACCTCCAGATTACTTGCCCGACATCAAGGTTCTGAATTATCACCTACAGTATTATTGAGAGAAGGTGCAAGAATATTAAGTTGTAGAGGTCGGATAGCAATCATAGTACCAAAAGATGTCGGAGATAAGCTGGAAAATGAAGTTACGTCATACGGATTGATGATAATAAGAAAGTGTTATGTACGTGGTCATGATAAAGCACCATATAAGCGTGTTCTTATGGAATTCGGAAGATATGAGAATTGTCGGAATGAAATACCAAATACTATTGTCTCTTATCTCACATTAGAAGAGAAACCGGGTACTCCTACTGAGGATTATAGAGAATTATGTAAAGAATTTTATCTGAAGTTCTGAGTTCACTGTTATAC
>CAMWVA010000015.1 GCA_947177575.1 uncultured Porphyromonadaceae bacterium
CGGGAGAGTAGGTAATTGCCACCTTAAGCAGAAGCGGCTTCCGAGCAATCGGGAGCCGCTTTTTTGTTTGTCCGACCAATCGGATTTCTCCGAATTATCGGAGTCATCTGAATTATCAGATTTATCGGAGCAATCGGAGAAGTCGGAACTATCTGAATTATCGGAGCTATCAGATATAATCCGATAATTCAGATAACTCGGATTACTCTGATAGTTCTGATAAATCCGATTACTCCGATAATTCGGATTATTCCGATTACTCCGATACTTCGGACAACTCCGATTTGCAATGTTCGATTTATTTCTGTAATTTTGCGTGCTTTTTACTTTATTATCACACTTAATAGTTTTATTATGAGAAATTTTTTACTTTCTGTTGGTCTGGTGTCTTTGTGCGCTTTTGGTGTTGAGGCATCGGAAGTAACTCTGGAGATGGCTTCGGCCACTGATATCCAAGGCGATTGGGTAGACACTGTTCTTAAGGACGACGGTAGTGTACAGGCCTATGAACATTATGACAATGTGACTTCGCTCAAACTCGGTGATTATCTGTTTGAGCTGACTACAGCTGAGGGTTCTAATGCTAATGCTTATTATAAGGCTGCTGATGCTGCTGCTTATACCCTGCGTGTGTATCGTGGTAACTCTGTTACGATAACTGCTCCTGCCGGTGAACCGATGGGAACTATACAGCTGACATGCACTACCGTAAAGGCAGTGAGCGATCAGAATCCTATCATTGCTTCGGTTGGCGGAGTAAGTTATGATAACAAAGTGATAACATGGACTAACTCAGAGGCAGTGGAGGCAGTGACTTTGACTTTGCCGAGTGACAAGCAGGGCTCTGACAATCCGCAGATACGTATTTGTGAAGTGTCTATTAGTTCTGATACCGGCACAGTTCCCGGTCCTGTAGAGCCGACTGAAGGTGTAAAATTCAATTTGGCATCTTCTATTGAGAGTGGTCAGAAGTATGTTATAGTAGCTGATGGCCATATAGCCTCTCCTGTTCCTGCTGATAAGAAATACGGTTATCTGCAGATTGGTGAATGTACTGTTGAAGGAATTACAGTGACTGCTGTTGCTGATTATGCTTTCACTCTTGAGGCTTCAGGTGCTGGTTATACTATACGTCAGGCTGACGGCCGTTACCTCTATCAGACAGGTAACTATAATTCCTTTAATGTATCAGAGGATATTGTAGAAGGATGTATGTGGTCTGTCGAGATTGCTGAAGACGGCGTGGCTACTATTAAGAACGAGAGTGTAGGAAAGACTATACAGTATGATGGCCAGTATAATTCTTATGGTAGCTATGAGGATATTCGTGCTACTCTGCCCAGTCTTTACCTTATGGCTGATGACAGTCTCGTGGAGAGCATTGAGTCTGTGCAGACTTCTGAGGCTGTTTATTATGATATAAACGGACGTCGTGTCAATGGTATGCCTGAGCGTGGTCTCTATATCAAGATTGCTGATGGTGTAGCTGCTAAAGTAATGATAAAGTAATAATTCAGTAAGAATTGCAAAGTTTACCCCCTCATTTCTCTTCATTCAGAAGAGAAATGAGGGGGTAAACTTTGCCGGAGCAGAGCTCCGGGCGGAAACCAGCTTCGCGTGGCTACGTAAAGAATCGGATTTGTCTGAGGTATCGGAGTTATCAGAATCATCCGAACTGTCGGATAATTCCGCTTCCTCCGATAGTTCCGATAATTCAGATAACTCTGATAGCTCCGACAGTTCTGATACCTCTGATAGCTCTGATAATTCAGATAATTCCGATAGCTCCGATACCTCGGATAAATCTGATAATTCGGATGATTCTGATAGCTCCGAGAAGGCGGAGTTATCCGAGAAAAGCTTCCGATTGCTGGAAGGAGAGGATGCTAGTGAGGAACTGAAGCCAAAAAGAGATGTAAGGGGAGAAGGAGAGAAAAGAGGGAAGAGAGGTGGAAAAGAAAATAAAAAAAGCCAAAAAGTCAAAAAAATAAGTATAAGGGGTTGCGTAGGAATGATAAAAGTTGTAATTTTGCAAGCCGATTATATCCAGTTGTAATTAGCGGCTGTTGGACAGGCCGAGCTATTTGGCCTTAGCTACGGTATGTTTTTAGCCGCAAATGAACCAATAATCACCTTTAAAGCATAGAAATCCAAGTGGATACATTAAGCTATAAGACGCTGTCAGCCACCCCTGAGACTATTAAGAAGGAATGGGTGGTAATTGATGCGACCGGTCAGGTACTGGGTCGTCTCTGCTCAAAAGTTGCCAAGATACTTCGTGGCAAATATAAGCCCGATTTTACTCCGAATCTGGATATGGGCGATAATGTAATCATTATCAACGCCGACAAGGCTATAATGACTAACGGTAAGATGGAAAAGCGCGAATATCTGCGCTACACGGGCTATCCTGGCGGTCAGCGTGCTTATAATCCTGCCTCGCTGATGGCTAAATCCTACAAGAAGACCATCAAGGCCGGTCGTCATCCTCTCTATATAAAGATAGTAAAGGGTATGCTTCCTAAGACTAAGCTCGGTGCTGCCCAGCTGCGCAATCTTTATGTTTATAATACACCAGAACATCCCCATGCTTCGGTGAATCCTACAGTAATTGATATCAACAAACTGAAATAAGAGAAGACGATGGAAAAAGTAAATGCACTTGGTCGCCGTAAGGCAGCTGTAGCGAGAGTTTATCTTTCGGAGGGCAACGGTACTATTACAATCAATAAGCGTGCTCTCGATGTATATTTCCCCTCGTCGATACTGCAGTATGTTGTGAAGCAGCCGCTCCACAAGCTCGACGTTGTTGAGAAATATGATATTTACGCACATCTTGATGGTGGCGGTTATAAGGGTCAGGCCGAGGCTCTTCGTCTGGCTATAGCCCGCGCTCTTGTTAAGATCAATCCCGAGGACAAACCGGCTCTGCGTGCCGAAGGCTTCATGACCCGTGACCCTCGTACTGTAGAGCGTAAGAAACCCGGTCAGCCCAAAGCTCGTAAGCGTTTCCAGTTCTCGAAACGTTAATATACGGTCGGTATGCAGTCCGATGGCATATACCGTCGGTCTTTGCCGCAGTTTAGTATCAAAACCGTCTGGATGGACACGTTCCCTACCTGACGGTTGCATGTCCCCCATTAGCGGTCACGGCCGCTGCAGGGCAGCGAATGTAAAAGAACGTAAACAAATCACACAGACACACAAATGGCAACACCCACATTTGAACAGCTTCTCGAGGCCGGCTGTCATTTCGGCCACCTCAAACGTAAATGGAATCCTGCCATGGAGCCGTACATCTTCATGGAGCGTAACGGTATCCATATCATTGACCTCTATAAGACAGCCGCTAAAATCGATGAGGCCGCTCAGGCTCTCAAGCAGCTTGCCAAGACCGGTAAGAAAGTGCTCTTTGTAGCTACAAAGAAGCAGGCTAAAGAGACAGTAGCCGACAAGGCTGCCTCAGTAGGCATGCCTTTCGTAATAGAGCGCTGGCCGGGCGGTATGCTTACCAACTTCCCCACTATCCGTAAGGCAGTCAAAAAAATGACTACTATCGATAAGATGACCAAAGATGGTACTTTCGATAATCTGTCAAAGCGTGAGAAGCTGCAGATCACACGTCAGCGTGCCAAGCTTGAGAAGAACCTCGGCAGTATAGCTGATCTGAGCCGTCTTCCGTCAGCTCTGTTTGTAGTCGACGTTATGAAAGAGCACATTGCCGTTGCTGAGGCTAACCGTCTTGGTATTCCTGTGTTCGCTATCGTTGATACCAACTCTGATCCTGAGAACGTAGATTACGTTATTCCTGCTAATGACGATGCTTCCAAGAGCATAGAGCTTATCCTTGATGCTGTATGCAGCGCTATGGCTGAGGGTCTGGAAGAGCGTAAGGTAGAGAAACTTGATACACCCGAGGATAAGGAAGAAGGAGAAACTCCTGCCGCTGGCAAGCGTCGTCGTGTACGTCGTAACGATTCAGCTGCTGCAGCTCCTGCTCCTGCTCCCGAGGCTGAGGCTGAAACTGAAGCCTGATAACATTAACACTGACAGCATATCATAAAGATGGCAGTATCAATAGAAGATATAAAGAAGCTCCGTACTATGACCGGAGCTGGCATGATGGACTGCAAGAACGCTCTGGCTGAAACCGGCGGCGATATTCAGGCAGCTATCGAAATCATACGTAAGAAAGGTCAGGCCGTTGCTGCCAAGCGTGAGGATCGCGAGGCTGCCGAAGGCTGTGTGCTGGCTGCTACAAAGCCCGGTTTCGCAGCTATCGTGGCTCTGAAATGCGAGACTGACTTCGTTGCTAAGAACGAGTCTTTCCGCGCTCTGACCAAGTCTATTCTTGATGTAGCTTTAGAGGCCGGTGCCAAGACTCTTGACGAGGTTAAAAATCTCCAGCTCGACGGTCGTACAGTTGCTGAGAAAATCACTGACGAAATCGGTAAGACCGGTGAAAAGATGGAACTTGGCGCTTACGAGTATGTAGAGGCTCCTTCAGTAGCTGCATACGAACACCTCGGCAATAAGCTTGCCACTATCGTAGGTCTCAGCGCAGAGGGTATCGACGAACATGTAGGTCGCGAGGTTGCTATGCAGGTAGCTGCTATGAATCCTGTATCAGTTGACCGTGACCATGTTGCTCCCGAGGTTATCGAAAGCGAAAAGGCTGTAGCCGTTGAGAAGACCAAAGAGGAACAGGTACATAAGGCTGTAGAGGCAGCTCTTAGGAAAGCCGGTATCAATCCTAACCTTGTTGATTCGGAGGATCACATTGCTTCGAACATCACTAAGGGCTGGCTTACAGAAGAGGATGCTGAAAAGGCTCGCGTAATCATTAAGACTACTGCTGAAGCTAAGGCTGCCAATCTGCCTGAGCAGATGATTCAGAATATCGTTAAGGGCCGTCTGGAGAAGTTCTTTAAGGAGAACTGCCTGATGGAACAGGAATATCACCGTGACGCCAAGCTCACTATCGCTCAGTATCTGAACGGTGAGCAGGAGGGTCTGGTTGTTGTTGAGTTCAAGCGCGTCAACCTCAATCAGGACTGATAAACGGCAGCACGGATAAGGAAATACCCAAACATCCCTATCCCCCTCAAGGGCTTCAATGCCCTTGAATAATATCCCAAATCAACCCCTGGAAGCCCCGGAGTCGTGAGACTGTGGGGCTTTGTTTTGTTCGAGTAATCGGATTTCTCCGAATTATCCGAGTAATCGGATTTCTCGGAATAATCGGAGTAATCAGAACTGTCGGAGCTATCGGAGTAATCGGAAAATTCCGATCGCTCTGATAATTCCGACAGTTCTGATTACTCCGATAACTCTGATTATTCTGATTACTCCGATAAATCCGATAATTCGGAGAAATCGGATAATTCGGAGAAATCAGATAATTCGGAGAAATCCGATAAAATCCGATTATTCGGAGTCACGTGTTGCTTCGGGCAGCGTCATCATGTAGTCCCAGGCGGCATCGTGTTCGTAGGGTATGCGGCCGTCGAGTATGGCTTCTTTGACGGCGTCTTTGAGTGTCTGGATACGTTTACCTGTCTCCACAGAACGTTCAAGACCGAGACGTTCGATGATTTCATTACCGTTTATCGGATGTTTCCAGTTGCGTAGGGCGTCAGCATCGTTAATCTGCTCCATACGTTCGCGTAAGGCAGCGAAACCAGCCAGCTGGCGACGTACCTTATCGGGATTCTTTGAAGTAATGTCAGCCTCGGCCAGAGTCATAAGGTCGTCAAGTTCGGCACCAGCATCTGTTATGAGACGACGTACACCGCTATCTGTAACGCCATTATCAGCTACTCCCTGAGGGCGCATGTGCATACCCACGAGTTTGGCTACATACTTCATCTTTTCATTAAGGGGCATTTTCATCTGGCGAAAGATACGCCCTACCATCTTTTCGCCTACGGTATTGTGATTGTGAAATGTCCAGCCAAGACGTGGGTCATAACGTTTGGTTACAGGCTTTGCTATATCATGCAGCAGAGCCGCCCAGCGCAGCCACTCGTTATCGCTACGTGCAGCGACTTGATCAAGTACCTGCAGAGTATGTGCAAAATTGTCTTTGTGGCCTCTGCCTTCTACACTTTCGACACCTTTAAGAGCTATAAGCTGTGGGAAAATGAGTTCAAGTAAGCCCGACATATCAAGCAGGCGCCAACCTACGGAAGGCTTGGAAGTGCGCATTATTTTGGAAAGCTCGTCGTTGATACGCTCACGCGTTATGATGCTTATACGCTCACGGTTGCGTGAGATGGCCTTGAATGTTTCAGGCACTATATGGAAGCCGAGGCGTGTGGCGAAACGTATGGCCCGCAGCATACGCAGCGGGTCATCGCTGAAGGTTATATCAGGGTCGAGAGGTGTGCGTATCAGACGGCGGTGCAGATCATCGAGACCGTTAAAAGGGTCTACCAATTCTCCGAAGCGATCTGCATTAAGGCATATAGCCATAGCATTGACTGTAAAGTCACGACGTGCCTGATCATCTGCCAAAGTGCCATCTTCCACTATAGGATTACGGCTTTCACGCTGATAGGATTCGCGGCGTGCCCCTACAAATTCGAGTTCGAGACCATCATGTACCACCTGTGCTGTGCCATAGGTGGCAAATACCGTCAGACGGTTGTGATGTCCGAGAGCTTCCGAGACACGGCGGGCCAGCTCTATGCCGGACCCGACGGTGACGAAATCAATATCATCAGAAGGTATGCCCAACAGCAGGTCACGTACAAAACCGCCTACTACATATACTTCACGGCCCATTTTGTCGGCTATGTCACCGACAAGACGGAATATAGGATTGGAAAGTTGTTCAGAGAGGTTCATTTATTTTTCGGTTTAGCCCTTCGCCGGGACCACAAGCCGTCAGAGTTCCTGTATTTCCTCCGGGAAAGGTGTAAGACACTCCAGACCCGCAGGACGTACGACATAAGTGTTCTCCACTCCGACAGGTCCTACCGAGGGTATGACAAATTTAGGCTCTATGGCGATAGTCATAGAGCCCTCCAGAAGGTCCTTGCTGCGTGGTGTAAGTACGGGCTGTTCGTTGAGTTCGATACCCACACCATGACCGATGAAAGCCGCTTTCTGTTTATGACCCATAAAATAAGCATCGAGACCTTCGGATTTTGCGATTTCCACGGCTACTTCATAGAGACGTGAACATTTCTCGCCCGGCACACCGATACGTTCAAGTTCGCGCAGTATCTGGCGTGAGCATTCGTGTGCCTTTAGTGCAAGTTCGGGCAGTTCGCCCAGACCCCACACGCGGCTCATATCGGTCTGATAACCGTTAAATGAACCGTTCATATCTACCATTACCGTAGTACCAGGTCGTATGGTAGTACCGTTAGCTCCGACCGGCAGTGAGGAATCAGCTCCGGCACCACCCATTGCAAAATCGTATGGTGTGGGATTGTCAGCATTGTTACCGGCTATGACCGAGCCCATATTTATCTCCATCAGATTGCCGGCAGTGCGGTAAAAACCAAGACATCCCTCAAGACGTAAGGTACGTTCGATTTCGATCTGAAACTCAACATCGGTCATATCCTTACGGTAAAGCCTGGTGATACGGTGATAAGCCTGTGCCTGATGCAGACCGTCCTGACGCATTTTCTCAATCTCATAAGGAGTCTTTATCATTCGTGCATGTCGCAGTAGGATTGACGAATCAGTGATCTGAGCGTCAGGGAAAATCTTACGCAACCGTTCCACATCGCTGTAGAAAAGATCATTGAACTCCAATCCTAACCGAGCCGGAAGCTGATAGTCGTTATCTTTAAGCCAGTCAGCTATCTGTTCCGGTTTACGTATGTAGGTAAAATAGTCTGCCTCCTCGAAATCATTAGGACGTATTACAAAGAAATGTAATTCACCCTCCAAGGGGAGATATAAGTAACCTCGGAATATACGTCCGCTGAGATAATAGATATTCGTATTGCCGGCTACCAGAAGGGCATCTATTCCCCGGTCAGCCATCATGGTACGTATACGTTCGGTTCTAAGCCGAAGTTCAGAATCGAAATCGTGAGATATGAAGTGTGTCATAACAGAAATGAATGTGTTTTTATCGGTATTATAATTTTATATGTGGTATGGGAATAACCGATTTTTCTCCTGATCTGCGCAGCAACAGACCTATGTCTATGACTCCGCGTGGTGACGGAGACCCTTCGGGCAGCGAACAGGTAACGGTATATCCCGGTGGGGGACTAAATCTACGGTGCAGTGTATCGGTCACCTCGTAGACGGCATAACTGCCTCGACCCATCGGTTTGTGCAACTCATTGAAGAGATAGATTTCCTGCATCCGTGTGCTGGGCACATCAGAAGTATCACATTCCTCGCTAATCGTGAGTGTCAGTACGCTCTGCGGAGCATCAGCCTTGTATCGCAGACATACCACTACATCATAGACTCCCGGCCATGGATACACCGAATCCGGAGGCAGAGGTGTAAATTCGGCTGACATCATAGGCGACCAGCCGGCAGGATCGACTGAAGCAAATTCGGACCATTCCACAGGCGACAGACGGGTACAGGCTGAAGCTGTCAGTAGCACAAAGGTACTAACTATGAAATGCCGAGCGACAGATACGCCCGGACGCCGCAGAGCAGCACCCGGACGATACCTGTTATAATCACTGATTCTCATCTGAGGACGGTTTTTGCGGTCCGCGACGTTGCTGCTGCCGTTGTTTACGCGGAGGCTGCATGTTAGATACCTGCTGTTGCGCATCGCCCTGTGGCTTAGGCTGCCGCTGACGTTGCTGAGGCTGCTGCCGCTGTTTCTGATTCTGGACGTTTTTAGGCGGTTGCTCGCCCTCAGGCTGACGTGTGGCGGCCTGACGAGTTTTCTTCTTGCGATTCTTGGTCTTATCGAAGCGAGTCAGCGAGTCCTGTCCTACAATCTCTATGAAACCAGGTTGCGGTTTACTATCGTCAGCTTCTATAGCCAGAGAATCTACCTTGATTCCTGATTTATTGAGAGCTATAATTTCAAAAGCACGCCGGGCATCGATAGTGACAAGATTGGCCGGTACGTTACGTTCGGTCGAATATGTCACAGTGCGCGAAAGTATGTCGGGTTTGAAGTAGTAGTACAGAGCATCTTTTGTTTCGAGTACAGCATCTTTCGGCGGCATTTTCTTATGAGACTCTGCGTAGGCATCGACTTCAAAATTCAGGCAGCACTTCAGTTTGGCACATTGTCCGGCAAGTTTCTGCGGATTCATCGAAAGGTCCTGCAGACGAGCGGCCCCTGTACCTACCGACACGAAATGAGACATCCATGTGGAGCAGCACAGCGGACGTCCGCATGGTCCGATGCCACCTATACGGCCTGCTTCCTGACGTGCGCCGATTTGTTTCATTTCGATACGTATCTTGAAAGTATCAGCTAAAATACGTATGAGTTTACGGAAGTCTACCCGCTCGTCGGCTATATAGTAGAAAATAGCTTTGCCGCCGTCACCCTGAAACTCGACATCTCCTATTTTCATATCGAGTTTCAGTTCCTCGGCTATACGGCGTGACTTAATCATCGTGTCATGTTCGCGGGCGCGGGCTTCTTCAAATTTCTCGATATCGGTCTGACGTGCTTTGCGGTACACACGTTTCAGCTGTGTTTCGGGCTTGATACCGGCCTTACGCATCTGTATGTCTACAAGCGGGCCGATCATCTCGACAGTACCCACATCGTGACCCGGCTGTGCTTCGACCACTACCAGATCCCCTATAGCGAGCGGAATACGGTCAGGATTGTTGTAGAACCCGACGCGGGTATTTTTAAACATGACTTCGACCACATCGTCAGCCTGCGTGTCAGCTATGTCGGCAAGCCAGTCGGTAGCATAGAGCTTGCCTCGCGGTTCGCGGCGCGAACAGCCTCCGCTCCCGTTGGCAGCGCCTGTACATCCATGTGCGCATGAGGCGCACTTATCGGCCTGTTCCTGCGTATGGTCATTATTCTTATCCATAGGAAGTGGCTTACTTAGCGAAGGCCACGGCGCGAGTCTCGCGTATGACGGTTATCTTGACCTGGCCGGGATAAGTCATCTCGTCCTGTATCTTCTTGGCAATCTCTGCCGACAGGCGTTCTGTCTCCTCGTCGCTTATCTTATCGGCGCCTACTATGACACGCAGTTCACGGCCGGCCTGTATAGCGTACGTCTTAAGCACACCGGGGTAGGAGAGAGCCAGCTGTTCGAGGTCGTTGAGGCGTTTGATATAAGCTTCGACAATCTCGCGTCTTGCTCCGGGACGGGCTCCCGATATAGCATCGCATACCTGTACGATAGGTGCTAACAAGGATGTCTGTTCCACTTCGTCATGATGAGCACCTATGGCGTTGCATATCTCGGGTTTCTCCTTGAACTTCTCAGCCAGTTTCATACCGAGTATGGCGTGTGGCAGTTCCGGTTCGTCATCAGGCACTTTACCTATGTCATGCAGCAGGCCGGCACGGCGGGCTTTCTTAGGATTCAGACCAAGTTCCGAAGCCATTACAGCACACAGATTTGCTGTCTCACGCGAGTGCTGAAGCAGATTCTGACCATAAGACGAACGATATTTCATTTTGCCCACCATACGTATGAGTTCCGGGTGCAGACCGTGTATACCGAGGTCTATAGCTGTACGCTTGCCAGTCTCGATGATTTCTTCCTCAACCTGTCGGCGTACTTTAGCTACCACTTCCTCAATGCGAGCCGGATGTATACGTCCGTCTACTACAAGCTGATGCAGAGCCAGACGTGCTATCTCGCGTCGTACGGGGTCAAAACCGGACAATACGATTGCCTCCGGTGTGTCGTCAACGATAATCTCTATGCCTGTCGCAGCTTCAAGAGCACGTATGTTGCGTCCCTCACGGCCTATGATACGTCCTTTGATTTCATCGTTGTCGATATGGAATACAGTCACTGAGTTTTCGACAGCTGTCTCGGTGGCCACACGCTGTATCGACTGTATGACTATGCGTTTTGCCTCTTTAGAGGCTGTAAGCTTGGCATCGTCCATAATGTCGTTGATGTAGCCTGCCGCTGCTGTCTTGGCTTCGTCTTTGAGACTTTCCACAAGTTTGTCACGTGCTTCTTCGGCTGAAAGACCTGAAATCTTTTCAAGCTGTTCCTGTGCCTGAATTAACAGAGCGTCAGCTTCCGCATGACGGGCTTCGGCAGATGCCTCGCGATTGTCGAGAGCTGTGGTGCGCTGGTCAAGTTCTTTCTTACGGCGGCTCAGGTCACCCTGCTGCTGATTTAGCTGAAGCTCACGCTGCCGGTTGCGTGTCTCGGCGCTTTGGAGTTTCTGGTTACGCTGATTAATCTGGCGCTCGGCCTCGGCGAGCAGACGCATCTCCTCTTCCTTAGCTTCGAGAATCTTCTTTTCTTTGATGACCTCGGCCTCACGTCGAGCTTCGTCAATTATGGTATTGGCGGCTGAGGAGGCATTGCGCCTGCTGGTCCTTAGGGCCATGATATATCCGGCGCCACCTCCTAAGAGTGCAAGCACCACCATGGCTACGATCCAGATGGCTATACTATCCATTGTGTAGTTGATATAAGTAAATTTAAAAGTATGATTAGTAAAAGATAAAATTAATATTTACACATAACGGTCCGGGCGGAGGGCGCCGTCCCTTCTGCCGCAGACATTAAGTCGCCGTCTGAAGCCTTCATGGCATCGCGGCGGACGTCGGTGATGATTGATGAGGATAGGTAGCCGAAGTATTCAGATTGTATCGCGCATCTTGTCAGTCATGGTATCGAGGCGAGTACAGGCTTCTTCAGCCGCAGTGCGAGCGCGGCGCGTGTAGTCTGCCAGTTCGAGATAGTAGGAAGCGAACTGATATGTCACCATTGCCAGCAGTTCACGGTCCGACTTCTTTGGAAACCTCTGTCTCCATAAATCGTAGAGGTCGGCCACACAGGCCTCTGTGTCGCGTACGAGGTCCTGTCGGTCGAAAGGTACGGTCAGAGGCAGAACCTCACCGCCTATGTGTATTATCATTCTGACTGTCTTGGAGTCTTTCTTCATCATCAGCGTCCGCCCCGCTTTGGGGCGTTTATTCCTTGAGCATATTGATGCACAGGTCGAGAGAGCGTATCAAACGGGCTATATGTCGGCGTGTCTCGATTACCGCTTCCGGAGTGTCGGCCAGCCGGTGCGACATTGTCAGAAACTCGACATCGAGTTCAGCTTTATGAAGCCGTGCCCGTGTCTCGTCGAGCTCCTGCGACAGGTCGTCGTTGAGGCTGCGGAGTCTCGCTATTTCGTCCAGCATCTCCTGCTGCCGCTGTGCAAGGGTATCAATCTTGTCGTTCAGCTCGGTGAGCGTTTCGAGTAGTTTAGCCATATAAGCCAATTTTGCACAAAAGTAATAAAATATTCCCACCTGAGCAAATATGCCGCTTGTGCCGTCATTATGGCAGGTAGGGAGGGCTCAGTACCAGTTGATACCGTTCTGGGCCGATGAACGCTTGTCCCACTTGAGGTCCTGCAATAACGACGACTTGACAGCTATGTGGAAGTTATAGCTTTTGTACGGACCGACAGGCACGAACGAAGCGGTCATGGTGAAACAGTGTATGTCACGTGACATCGAACAGTTCATGTATGCTATCTTCTTCAGGTCAAAATTATATGAGGCCGAGAAGGAGAAGTTCCAGTTCTTGGTGGGGCGTATGTTGCCGCTGAACGAAAGGTTCTGAGTGAATTTGCCACGGAAGTCGAGGCGGTCGTAGTCAAATTCTCCGTATCCGTAATTGACCGAATAATTGAGCGACAGGCTCCAAGGACAGCTCCATGATGCATACCCGTCTACATCCGCACTGTTTGTTTCATCTTCCTGACGGCGTCCGGCACGTGCACGGTTGTTGAAGGCATCTTCTTCTTCGGTGTCCGGCTCTTCGTCTGTGCCGTCGGTATTATTGCGTGAGTTATCGCGTGAGCTGTCTTTCTTCCTGCGGAATGTATCGTTATTGAAGGTATATGAGAACGAGGTTCCGGTCGATGACAGTTTGGCCAGACCCTTACCGTGAGCTATACGCAGACGGTCTACTTTAACAGGTGAGCCCGATGGCGTCAGAGCATAGCAGTAGGGGTCCCATGTGGCGTTGAGGTTGAGGTTGAAACTCTTGGTGAGGCGGAGCAGTATCGAAGTGTTTATATTCGACAGTCGCATCGAGTCGGCCGCAAAGTTGTAACTCTGACCTATCGACAGATTCTCGATGAGAGATATTTTCTTGATTCCGGTTGAGTCCGAATTGCTTTTGACCTTCATCTCGAGGTTATTGGCCAGCTGTACAGTCACTGTGCCTGACTTTCCGGCCGAAGGAGCTCCTAACACACCGTGACTGAAGTATGAATAACGGCGTGATATAGGATTACCGTTTGAGTCGAAATACGAATAATTACCGAAATAACCCCAGAAAGGTTCCGAGAAGTCGGGTGAGGCTGAGAATGATACTGTCGGTGTCAGTACGTGACGTATCATCTGCACCTTGTCGCCAAGGAACTTCATTGGCTTGAAGAAGCCGTACACTTTGGTGTCGAAAGACAGCGAAGCGTTAAAGTCGAAGAGATTATAAAAACCGTATATAGTATCGAGTACCTCGCGTGAAGCCTGCGAGTCCCACTCGCGGCGTATCTTCGAAGTGTACATACGGTCATTCAGGGTTATCGATGGCGAGACGTTTATGTACTTCAGCAGCGAGAAGGTCGCCGATACCGGTATGTAGTGTTTGATACCGTTACGCCAGTCACGTATCAGGCTTTTCTTGAAAAATACGTCCTGACGTGCCGTAAGCGAATTCTGGAACTGTCCTGAATATGAAAGTTTGATTTTCTCGTACCAGCGTTCACCTCCTACAGCGCGTTTGCGCTTGAACGGAGCTGTCTGACTCATCGTTACCGTCAGATTAGGAAATGATACGGCTAATGTGGAGTCCTGAGTACGCTGTGCTATATTGGCTGTAGCCGAGGCACTCCATTTCGTGCCCGGGAAACGGTAGGTGAGGTTGACAGTAGATGACTTGGTGTTTTCGGTAAACGAATTGTTGTAATACGAGTTGAGGTCGTTGCGTGTATAACCTGAGGTAGCGAAGTTGACCGAGGCCGAAAGATTCATGTTCGGATTGGCCTTAGCGTCCTGACTGTGACTCCATACTACCTGAAAGTTATTCTGTTTTACATAGTCGTCCGAACCTTTGTCACCTGTGATAGTGGTGAGATAGGAGATATTGAAGTTACCCGAATATTTATAGCGCTTGCGATATGTGGAGTGTCCCGATACACCCCACGAACCTTTCGTATATATCTCGCCGCGTACGGCTAAGTCGACGTAATCGTTTATGGCAAAATAGTAACCGCCGTCACGCAGATAGAAACCGCGATTGTAGTCGTCGCCGAATGTAGGGAAAATAATACCTGACGAATAGTCTTTTGTGAAAGGGAAGTAACCGAACGGCAGAGCTATGGGCAGCGGAACATCGGCCAGCACCATATATACCGGTCCGGTAACAATATCCTTCTTAGGACGCATTTTGCCGCGTGTCACCTGAAAGTAGAAGTGCGGATGTTCATGGTCGTCACAGGTGGTATATTTACCGTCGGCTATGAAAAACGACCCGTCTTCCATCTTTTTTGTTCTGCCGCCGGTCAGATAACCCTCGCCTTGTTCCGTGATGACATCGGTGATGTATCCGCGCTCGGTACGGAAGTTATACTTCATCTGCTTCGACTCGTACTCGGTACCTCCGTCCTGAAATACAGGAGTGCCTGACAGGTTGCCTAATGAGTCATACACACCGGTAGCGTAGACAGTAGATGAGTCGAGCTCCATGCGTATCTCGGCCGAAGCAAGTTTGAAGGCTTGATATTCTACTTTACCGTCACCGTAAAGATAGGCATTGTTATTGCCTAACATTATGAGTGAGTCTTTGGCCGAAAACTGCACACTGCCGTCAAGGTCAACTTTGTCTCGCACTATCTTCGACAGGCGTGTGCGGCCATCGGTACCCGGCAGACTGTCATCACCGGCAAGCGAGTAACGGTCATTTGGCAGTTGCCATCCCATACTGTCAACGTAGGCAGTACTGTCATTATAGAATAGGGTATCTGTCAGAAGGCTGTCAGCTGCTAAATACTCCTTCCCCCATACACTGTCAGCGACGTTGAGCGGTCCGTCAGAAGGCATAGCAAAAGCAGCGGCAGAATCGGTTTCTGTCGCCTTGCCTTGCATGTCATCGGAAGCGATCCGGCGGTAAGAGGGCGCTCCGAAGTGTCCGGCGTATGCAGCGGCCATCAGTGGCAGAGCCGCTATATATATCAGTAGTCGCCTCAAGAAGTCAGGTGTGTACGTTGCTTATAAATAGGCCAGCCTTTATTTGTGGAGTGGCTGACAGCCTGCAAAGTTAACAATAACTTCCGATATGACAATTTAAAAAATCTTAACGCCTCTGTTCGGTGTTCTAAACTATTCATATTTAATACTGTCCCTGCTAAGTACAAAATTAAAATACTATATACGATCTGAACGCGGATTCAGGTGACAATACAGGCCGGACCGACACTGACATCTGACAGTGCCGGTCTGGATGAAGTATGCGTGAGAACCGGAATCAGAGCATTACCTTGCGGCTTGTGCCGTCAGAGTAGATGATGATATTTATACCCCTGACAGGAGCGGAAAGACGGCGGCCTGCCACATCGTAGCGTGCCACTTCCACAGCATCAGGATTAATGATTGCTTCCACACCTGTCTGACGTGCCGAATAGTAGTAGTCGAGATGTGAGGAAATAGCAAGGTTCCATTCATCTGTTCCGTCATAATATGCCAGATTGTAGTAGGTATTGCTTGAGAGATTCTTGTTTTCGTAGAAGGCTGCGCCTTTATTGGCATCGGGCCACATGAAAATCTTTGAGCAGTCGGCCGAGAAATCATACTCTACGTCCCAGCCGTATACTCTAAGAGGTGTGCCTGAAGTGCAGTCATAGTCTATGTACTCGGTCATGACGTCTCGCGGTCCCCATGTAAACCGGTCGATAGTAGTGAGTACAAGTCCTTCGGGTCCGCGACGGTAGTGACGGCCTTCGTATGGAGTTTCGTAACCTGCGGCAGGATCGAAATCATCAGCGTAAAGGAATTCTTCTTTGCCGGAAGGTACTTTCTTTCCGTCCTCATAGCGGAAGCTCTCAAAGCCAAGATACCAGTTGTATTCAGGCATCAGGTAACGGAATATTTCCTCTTCCGGAGTTAACTCTCCATCTATAGCACGATATGTGGCATAATAAATTTCATATCCATCAGCAGTGTTGTGTTCCACTGTCTTTCTTTCAGGACTGAATACTCCGCTTGAAGGTATGTTGGCCTCAAGAGATATTTTCTCAGTCACATTATCGCCGAGGGGATTATATTCATATACAGCGCGCCAGATATTGATATAATCATCAGTTTTCTTTTTACGGTAGAAATCATTGAGTACTACGCGGCCATATTCATCATATTCGTAGCAGTCTCTGGAGTTGTACTTCTTATCCCCCCACTGACCGTAACCGTCGTCGCCGCTCCAGTCCTGTTTTTCACGGTTCCAGTACAGTTCCTCGCGGAGGGTAAGGAGTGCGGCATCGTTGTAGGTATAATCGATATGTTTATACTCAAGCCAGTCATTGTTTTCCCATGTGTAATCAATCTGCTGGGCGTCATCACCGTTCTGGGTATAAGCGAATCTCTGACCTTCATAGAATCCGGTCTGGTTTCCCACCCATGTATTACCGTCCCAGATATAGGGGAAATAGGACGTCATACGGTCCATCTCATCGTAGGTAGCTTCATTACGCAAGGCCGGTACCCAATCCATGTCGGGACCCCATGAATAGAATGTCTCACGTGTGGTATTGTAATTTGCATCTACCTCGTACTCACCTTTCTGGAACGGCACCCATTCGCCCGTAGAATCGGGCATGTAGGCTATCTGCATACTGTATACGGGCATGTCGCCTTCGTAGACATACTCCATCATCACGGAAGTATCGGTAGCGGATACTTTTGTGGCTGTTATGAGTCGTCCCTGATTGTCATACTCATAAGCGTAATAACCGTCAAGCTGGTACGATTCACCGTCGGGTGCGGCGGTATAATTACGGCATACGAGAGGACGACCCGTCTCGGTGTATTCAAATGTCTGTTTGCTCATCAGTCTTCCGTCGAGATAATGTCCTACTATGGAGTCCATCTTCTCTCCACCTTCGTTTACTTGACGTGGCGCGAGCATGGGACGTGCCGGGTCCGCCTCGTTCCAACCCACAAACATTGTCGGGGTGGTGTTACGCTGAGCCTGCTTATGCAGTCTCTCTGTCGGGCTGGCCGGTATATGGCGGTCCGAAGTCCGGATTTCAGTCTGACACGGTTCCACATGCTTTACAAAACCTGTGAAATCGAATTGTGCCTGTGCAGCAGCCGAAGCAACAGTAAAAGCTACTAAGGCAAGGGTGGTAAATGTTCTGCTCATCATTGTGATGTGTTTGGAAGGGTATATATGTGTTTATTTATTTAATTATTTTGGTTGTGCGGTTGCCCTGACGCCGCAGATAAAGACCCGGTGCCGTGATATTGCTGCTGATGCGGCAGCCGGTCAGATCATAGAATGTTGTCGGTTCAGCGGTAGGGATGGGGGCTATAACGTCCACTGAGCTTTCACCGCTCAGGTATCCGGTGGATACCGCTTCGGAACTTTGTGAGATTTCGGCTCCGCTGATGCCCCGCACGGTGAAGATATAGTCGCCCGGGATGCTTATACCTCCGACAGTTATGAGCGTATCGGTACTTGGCAGATTTTCAAAACCGGCTACCGGTACAGCTTCGTATGAATGAAATGTAAGCGTTATGTCATCAATGACGATATATCCTCCGTTGCGGTTAAAGGTAAGTATGACACCTATGACTTCGGCAACGAAGTCATAGGTGTCGACAGCACCTTTCGCCGATACTTCAGTCACTGCTGTTTCAGCAGTTGTACCGTCAGGATATATTGCTGTCACGGTCAGTGTGTTGCCTGTTATCTGCGAACGGCTGAAGAACGTCAGTCGCTCGATACCGACATCGGTGTAATGTATTTCGAAGGTATCCCCGTCGTCAGACATACGCAGTGCCGGAGATGCTGTGCCGAACAGAGGCTGTGACAATGTGGAAGAAGTAGTGCTCCAGCCCCCGGGGAGATTATCGAGTCCGTTCGTAAAGTCATAATTTATTGTTTCGGTTTCTCCTGCCTGAATGGTGCTAAGTGTACAGAGATAGCCGGTTGCATTTTCAAGCGGTTGCCATGAAGCTGTGAAACCGTCGCCTCGCAGGTCGCTGATGATAACCCCTGTCGGACGGCTTTCAAAAAATTCAAGGGCGCCGGTAGTGACTGTCACAGGAACCGGAGCAGAGGTATAGGAGCCGGCAACTGCCTGAAGCTTCACACTATAGGAAGTGTTTGGTGTAAGATTGCCGATTGTCAGTGTGGCAGCATCGTTGAATGTAAGATTTTCGTAATCTGTGAGCGGTCTGTCTTTGGCATCTGTTACTGTGAGTGCATAGCCCAGGGCATCTTCCTGTGCGGACCATGACAGCACGAACGAGCTGCCGTGTATGCTATCGATGTTAAGTGCCGGTGCTGCCGGAATAAACTCCGTATCACCAAGTATGAGAAGCGTACGTTCTTCAAGGGGGTCTATATAATCGAAAGCAAATACTTCCTCACCGTTCCAGCCCTTGAATGAGAATGTTGTTACTTTTGCTGTACCGGGAAATACATCGCCATACATTGTAGAGGTGTTTTCGGTACCGTCGGCTTCCACTATGTCTATGTGCTGGTGTATGGCGTCGGTGTTGATGCGGTTTGTTTCCCACAGAGTTTCGTCCTCATCTATATGCCATACTATAAGTCCTTCTGCGGGCAGGAAGCGGTCCCAGCCTTCTCTGCGGCGTGACTCCACGAAGAAACATTCGCGTCCTTCAGTATCAGGAACCTCGATACGCAGCGCCGACCCTCCGGCTGTCAGAGGTGCGACAGACAGAATCCCCGGCTGTCGGGGCGCTGTCTCATCTGGTGTAAGCCAGCCGAGTACAGCACGTTCGTAGGCTGAGAAGGAAAGGGGTGTGTTCTGGTTATTGAGGTATGAGGCAGTGGCCATAGTATCCCATTGTTCTACACCGCTTCGTCCTGAGGAGTAAAGTGTATCGTAATGATCGGCTAGACCGAGCACATGTCCGAATTCATGTACGAAAGTACCGATACCGACAGGCTGCCACAGCGGAGCAGTGTTAAAACGTATCTCATTGCTGCAGGCATAGTTGTTGATGCGTTTGCCGTCAAGTACAAGGTCTACTCCCCAGTTGTCGAGCAGAAGACCGTTATGTGGCCATATTGCTTCTCGGCGTGAACTGTCAGCTTCACCGAAACCAGCATAGAAGAAATAGATGCTGTCTACATTGCCGTCGCCGTCGGCATCGAAATCCGCAAAGTTGATATCGGCATCAATAGCTTCACACGCTTCGACTACCATGCTCCATGCGTTAGGGTCAAGTTTATTGTCAGTGTCATCACCGTAAAACTGTGTTGTCCCTGAAAGCTGTACGGGACCGACCACTACAAATTCCGGGTCAAACAGTCCGCGTGAGCTATCGATATAGAAATCACGGGCTGAGCCGTCGGCACCGTTAGCGTGTGTGAAGCCCGGTTCGTTAAGCATGCGGTCATAATAATCATAAGCGTTCTCAACAGTGGTAAACTTACAATCCGCAAACTCCACAAGTACGACCAGAGCCTTCTGATGACCCAGTGTTGGATAATTTGAGATACGTATATAAGGCGCAGTGCTTGCCGAGAGGTTGCGTCGCGGACTGCGTATAAAGTGTGCCGGTGACTGCGGTGTGGCAGGTTCGTAAAAACCGGCTTTATTAAGTGCTACCGGCCATCCGGATTGGTCAAATGTGCGGAAACCGTTTTCGTCCCCCACCATATAGAGAGTTATGACCGAGCCATCGGGCTGGGTTACCTTAATGGGGTCGGTTATCGCCGGCACCGCTTTGAGTTGCAGACTGCCTGCAGCCAGACAGAGCAGCAAGGTGATAAGGGTTGGTAAAGTGGTTTGCTTCATAATCGTATTATGTCGTTCTGTTAGACGCCTGCAAAGTTATACAGTGGTTATAAAGCTGTCAAAAAAATCAATTCCCGATTTTTTAATTTAAAAAATCGGGAATTGAGAGTATTGATTATTAGTATTTTAAGTCGCGGAGTAAAATAAGTATATATTTATCTGATCCCTGTCATATATTGAGCAGCGACCTGCGGTATGCCGATGGTGACAGACCTGTGGCCTGTTGGAAAAGCTTGTAGAAAGTAGTCAGTGAGTTACAGCCTACCTCACCGGCTATATCTTTGATAGGTGTCTCGAGGCGTGAGCGGTCGGAAAGAATCCTTACGGCTTCTCGCATACGGAATGAATTTATAAACTGGGCATAGTTCATATCGGCGTTTTCTTTTATTGCCTGTGCCAGATAGGTGGGATTGGTACCCAGCCGTTCTATAACTGCCTCGCGCGTAAGGTTGGCATCACGATACAGAGCTTCATCAGTCATGAGCTGCTGCAGGCGGTTGAAAAGCTCACGGGATTTCGATTCGCGGTTGGCTGCCGCCTGTCTGTCACGTTCGTTATGGTCCGATTGTTGTGTTTCGAGTTCTTCCAGCCGGTGACGGTAACGTTCCTCTTCAGCCAGCATGTTGAGGTTTTGTTGTACGATGTGTTCATACAGTCTGTTACGCCGGCGCAGTGTGACTATTACGTGGACTATGGCCGCAGCCGCTATGGCAAGCAGCAAAGCGAGCACGATATTGAGACGCCGGCTTTCGCGGGCTTTCTGTTCTGCAAGGGTGCGCTCCTGTTCCTTATGTACCGCCTCAAGCATAAGCCGGCGTTCGTTCATCATACGTTTGCGTTCGGTACGTCCGAAATTTTCAGCTGCCTCCAGAGCTTTCGTCATATAAGAAGCCGCCAGTCTGTAATCTCCCAGATATTCATAATTCTGGGCTGTGATTTTATAAAGTTGCGGAAGGTAGTCGTTCGATGAGGCTGACTGTGCTTTCTCTATACCGGCGGCAAGCAGGCTGATAGCGTCATTGTAGCGATGCTCTTTTTCGGCATTCTTGCCGAGCACCATATACAGTTCAGGAACATAGATCGGGAAGTCTGATTCTATCTTTGGTTTTATACGCAGCAGTATTTCGGTTGATTCTGTTGTGTGACCTTCATAACTGAGTATTAGGGCTTCAAGAAAATCGAGTGTGTCGCGGTCATGGTAACCGTATTTATCGGCTATATCATACGCCTGAGCAAGATACTTACGTGCCTGTTCATACTCCTCACGCAGTATACTGAATTCCGCCAGTGATTTCAGACCGCTGTATAGATAATGTCGTTCTCCCGTACGCAGCCCGTAGTCGTAACAGTGCCGTGCATACTCTATACCGGAGGTATCGCGTTGCAGACGTGCTACCTGTGCCAGATTGCTGTAAGCGCTTCCCTCCATACCGGGATAGTCCTTACACTGCATAAGATAGTGCTGTGCCAGATAGTAATTTGAATTGGCATTACCCTCATAGATAGCAAGGCAGTTGAGTACGTTGCCGGTCAGTGTGTCATTGTCAAGATACTTTGCCAGTCTGTAAGCCTCATTCAGTAATTCTCCGGCTTTCGGACTGGCGCCTAAAAACATCTCGGCGCTGCCGAGGTAATAGTCGGCATATCCTAAATAATAATCGTTACCTTCACGTTGACTTATGGTTCTCAGGCAGCTGGCGTGGCTACGTGTACTGTGAAAGTCACGTCTTTCCATAGCTTCTGAACACAGTTTCAGCAAATACGCCGGATCATTTGGAATTGTGTCTTGCCGCTGAGTGGCGAAGGCGGTAAGGCTTGTCAGCATTATTATATACAGGATAATAGTTTTCGACATTGCTGTATGGACCAGAAGAGTGATGGTTTAGATTCAGATGTGCCCGAAGCGACGGTGCATTTCGAGGAAGCGGGCGAGGGTGTCGTTGCCGTGACGCTCCATTGAGCGCAGTACGCGGTCAAGCGGTTTTTCGGCTGTAGGGTCGCCTGACTTGGAGTAGAATTTATCGGCATAGCAGATAAGCTGTTCTTCGACTGTGACCGGACACATATCGCGGTGTGGCAGCGGCAGTTTCTGCTTCTCTATGTCGGCTACGGTCAGCCCGGCGCCGGTGTGTCGTTCGCACACCATCGCGTGTCGCGGCAGGCCGATGGCTTCGAGCATACGCCTCCCCTCGATGCCGTGACAGATGTAGGGCAGCGAGCCGTGACAAAGTATACCCGGAGCGTCAGTATTTATAATACCTATATCATGCAGCATGGCGGCCTCGCGCACGAAGTCGAGGTCGCACTCCACGCCACGGTCGTGTGCACATGCCAGCGCCTTGCCGGCCACACACTCCGAGTGTGTGAGCAGCAAGGCGCGTAGTGCAGGACTTGAGGCGTAATACAGATTGATTACCTCAAGGGGTGTCATATTCTTTCTTAGTCGAAGTCGATTATTTCGCACCAGCCGTGGATGTCGTCAGCTTCGCCGTATTGTATGGCGCGAAGGGCGTTGTAGAGTTTTTCACTCCATGGACCCGGTTTGCCGTCGGCTGAGAATACATACTGGCGGCCGGTGTCAAGGTCGTCTATCTGACCGATGGGCGAGATAACGGCAGCTGTACCGCAGGCACCTACTTCTTCGAATGTCTCCAGTTCCTCTACAGGTATATGGCGGCGCTCAACCTCCATGCCGAGGTCTTTGGCTACCTGAGTGAGACTCATGTTGGTGATAGAAGGAAGGATAGATTCGGAGTGGGGAGTAATGTATTTGCCGTCGCGTACGCCGAAGAAGTTAGCGGCTCCACATTCGTCAAGATATTTCTTCTCTTTAGGGTCGATATACAGCATCACGGAGTAGCCGAGGTCATGAGCTTTCTCACCTGCTACGAGCGAAGCAGCATAGTTGCCGCCCACTTTGATTGAACCAGTGCCTTTAGGTGCAACGCGGTCATACTCGCGGCTCATGCACACTTTGGTGGGTTTGAAGCCGGACTTGAAGTAAGGACCTACCGGAGTTACAAGCATAATGACCATATACTCATCGGCAGGCTTTACACCTACACGGGGTGAGATACCGATCTCGAGGGGTCGTATATACAGTGAGGCGCCGGTGCCGTAGGGAGGAATGAAGCGTTCGTTGAGCTTCACTACCTTGCGCACCATCTCGCAGAAGAGTTCTACGGGCATGGGCTGCATCTTGATGCCTTCGGCCGAACGGATGAAACGCTTGGCGTTCTCTTCCATACGGAATACACGTACTTTGCCGTCTTTGCCACGGAAGGCCTTAAGACCTTCGAACGACTCCTGTCCGTAGTGCAGACATGAAGCTGCTATGTGCATGGGTATGTATTCGGAGTCTGAAACTTCGATTTCGCCCCATTTTCCGTCTTTGTAAGTGCAACGTACGTTGTAGTCGGTAGGCATGTAGCTGAATGTCAGATTTGCCCAGTCGATTTTTGTTTCTTTCATGTGTTCTGGTAGATATAATGGTTAGATGTCTGTCTGTGTGAAGTTAGCGGCTTTTGCGGTTATATAGCCACTTTGCAAGTGAAGTCGTCGACTTTGACTATGTAGACTCCGTGTGTGGGCAGTTGTAGCTGGTGTGTTCCCGGCGCGAGTGTCTGCTGAGACACCTGTCGGCCTATGATACTGAATACCTTGATTTCGACCTGTCGGCCCGTAGTGACTATAATGACTCCGTTGGCGGTCTTGATTTCGATTTCAGCTTCTTTAGCTACCTGCCGTGTATCGGCCCTCTCGGTCTTAAGAGTCTCCCACGTGTGCTGTTGCGCTCCCTGCGGGTTGTTGGCCCGTAAGTCGGCGACCGCCAGTACCAGAATGGCAGCGGCTATACAAGCGAGTCGGTGGGTTCGGCGTCTCATAGACTTTCGGCTGATAGGGTTGTGGTCAAAGAGTGTTTAGATTTCACACGGTAAAATTATAAAAAAAATGCCATACCCAAAAAGAGTATGGCTTTTTTTAATACTACGATGAGCTAATTTAACTTTTTAAGGAGTGTTACGCGATATAAGGTAGAGTATCAGTATAGCGATACCACACATTACCAAGCTAATTAGAAATATTTTGAAGCGAAAATTATTCCGATGCTCATCATCCGCAAACTTGTTGCCTGGCTTACGTCTCTGATAGGCACTGTACAGAACACTGGCAGGGATAAGCAGCAACGGTATAAGAATAATTATAAATATAATTATGTTCATATTATATAAATTTATATTAGTTCGATGAAAATTAAGTATCAATAACTTAAGAATTTTATAATTAATACAAAAAGTTGAGTTTAGATTCTGGCGCAAAGTTAGTGTAGAATGTATATTAATGTCAAGAAAAAAAGTCTAATCCTATTAAATTTTTTTAATTTGTAAATCAATTATTTATGAAATATGAAAATACCTTAAGTCTAATCTGGAGGTAAAAAGTCTAATCATGACTAACTTTATTGTCCTGAAGAAGACGTTTGACATAGTGACTTAGGTAAGTAGTCTCATTGTTAAGTCCTAATTTGCGTCGTATCACACTGC
The DNA here is from genome assembly GCA_947177575.1 of uncultured Porphyromonadaceae bacterium. Taxonomy (GTDB): domain Bacteria; phylum Bacteroidota; class Bacteroidia; order Bacteroidales; family Muribaculaceae; genus Lepagella. Next base: position 24,711 of record CAMWVA010000015.1, read on the forward strand.
TTATATTATAATGACCGGCAATATTAAGATAGTGTCCTGTCTCTTTACCGGAAAGCCCTAAAGCATGTAGACATACAAAATTTATTTCGTCAGTTGTGAGATTATGTTCTTCAAGATGTCTGATAAATGCCGAATGAGATGCCTGAAAAGCAAGACGTGTAGAGTGTAAAAATTTTTCTTTATCCTTGCGTAAGGACTCTATCCATTCTCTATAGGGTTTTGCATGAGAGTCATTGGCCGAAATTTCTTTTGCCAGCAGACTGTTGAGCATATTAAGACGAGTCTTAAGTACATCTTCTAAAGGCTTGTCTAATTCGTTACGCTTTTCCAGTAACTGTTGTAGCCGCCTGCTTTCTGTTTCTAACTGGCTTACTTCGAGCCGTAGATTTTCATTTTCCAGAAGTTAGCGGTCACGTTCCAGTTCTAAAGTTTGTTTTTCTTTTTCTGTAATTATCTTTTTTATACGTGTGCGTTCATAAAAGTAGTATATAACTCTACTAACTAATATAAGAAGCAAAAAAGAGTATCCTAATATAATACGGTCTTTATTTTGTAATTTAATAAGTTTATCTGTTTCGAGCGCATGACGCTGTTCGGCAAATAACAAGTCGTTTTTGAACAGTTCATGGTGCCACTCATCGACCGTACTGTAATACTCCCGGCAAATTTTATAAGCTTCCTTATAATTACCTTTGCCCTCAAAAGCCTCCATTTTAAGAATCAGATATTTATGAAACCGGTACTTGTTATTTTCCGGATTTATGACACTCTCTATATAATTCATAGCTTTACCCGGGTTATTAAGCTTTAGATAGGCTCGTGCGACGTTGAGCTTAATATCATTATCCGAAAGCTCTGTATTAGTTACACTATCCAGAAGAGCACTGAGTTCTTTATCAGTACCATATTCGATAAGATAAGAGATAAGGTAATTTGTCAGGTCTGTACTGTCATCATGTTTATACTTAAAATGTGACTGTTTCAGAATATTCATGATACTGTCGGCACCTGCTTTGTCTTCGAGTATAAAATATCCTTCTAAAGCCGCTAAGTATCTATCTGATTCCTCTTCTTTCATGCCTTTGGCTTTATATATTTCTGCCGCATGAAGATTATTTGCAATAAATTCAGAAGCTTTATATTCGTTATAATATATAACAGCCTGTGCGATAAGCAGACGGGCGATAGCCAGAGAATCCGTAGCCTGATCTTTGAAGTCGAGGGCCTTGACAAATGCTGTCATGGCAGGTGTGTATTCCTCACGATTCTGGAAAATGCGTCCCTGATAGTAGTATGTGCGCAGTTTCTCATCGGGAGTACCGTGAGTGGAATAGTAATCGATAGCTGGTTGCAATGTGTTGAAGTCAGTAGTATCGATACCGTTTTTATCGATAGCCATAGATGTAAGCAGGGCATAACGGGCTTTTACAGCCTTATCGTCAGATAAGTTCTGACGAATGCTTTCAAGCAGTGTCAGAGCCGAATCCGGGTGTTCTTCCATAATATTTTCAGCTATGTCGAGATAGCAGTCAGCTTCGGTATTGTGCCGGCAGGCTGTGAAAACCATCGAAATGACGAGCAGTATTAATGTAACGGCTGAAAAGACGGTACTTTGTCTGATACTGTATGGAGTCACAGCTGACAGAGCGGAGCGTATAAAGTACATGGTCTATAAGAAATGTTTATGTCAGGGGTGACTGCAAAGTTAACATAAAAGTAACTTTAAGACAAGAAAATCGAAGCTCGTCGTAGTATCCACCTCTCAGGAGCTATTTCATGAGTTTTTATTATTAAAATCCATAAAATTAGGTAATATTTAGGATTATAATCCAAAATTTATATGAAAATTTTGGATTAGGAAAGTTTGTTGCTTAATTTTGTATCTCAGCTAAGCGTATAGAATAGATATGTATATAAAAAGAAAATTAGGTAAGCTTGTCGAAGAACACTTTTTCAGACATAAAGCCATAATCATCTTAGGTGCCAGACAGGTTGGTAAAAGTACTCTTATGGCACATGTTACCGAACAGATGAATTTACCGATTTTGAATCTGAATTGTGATGATCCTGAAGTACGGTCGCTACTTACAGAAATCAATTCTGTAAATCTTCGTCTGTTACTTGGTCAGAATAAAACGGTGATAATAGATGAAGCTCAGCGTGTGGCAAATATAGGGTTAGTGCTTAAAAGAATTGTAGATGGTTATCCGGAGGTACAGGTATTAGCCAGCGGTTCATCATCTCTGCAACTGAAGGATTCTATTAATGAACCGATGACGGGACGTAAATATGAATATATAATGTATCCGGTTTCCACAGGTGAACTTTATGACACTATGGGCCTGTTGGAAACCCGACAGTTGCTTGAGGCGCGCCTGATATACGGATCATATCCCGACATACTGACTCATTTAGATGAAGCTAAAGAACTCTTACGCGCCTTAGCCGACAGTTATCTCTATAAGGATATACTTGAGCTGGAGGAAGTACGTAAACCTGTAGTATTGCAGAAAATACTGATAGCCCTTGCATTACAATTGGGGAGTGAAGTAGCTTACAGTGAGGTCGCACGAACTGTCGGAAGTGACCCTAAAACTGTGGAGCGGTATATTGATTTGCTTGAGAAATGCTATGTTCTGTATTCGCTTCCGGGTCTGAGCAGGAATATGCGTAATGAATTGAAAAAGACCCGTAAGATATATTTTTATGATAATGGAATACGTAATGCTGTGATTCAGCATTATGCACCGGCGGCTCTTCGTAACGATATGGGTGCATTATGGGAGAATTTTTTTATAATGGAGCGTATCAAGCGTAACGCTTACGACGGTCGTCACGTCAATTATTACTTCTGGCGCACTACCGGTCAGCAGGAAATAGATCTTATTGAAGAGAGTGACGGAAAGTTTACGGTTTTCGAGATGAAATGGAATCCGGCCAAATCATCTGTAAAATTTCCGCAATCTTTTATAGAGGCATATAAACCTAAACATACTTACATAGTCACTCCTGAGAATTATCTGGAATTTCTATTGTAGGGGATAAATATAAAAACAGGTGGTCTTTGCGTGACGGTACAGAGAATTTAATAAACCGTCCCATACATGACCACCTGTTGCGGAAATTTACATCTCTTATTTCCTGTTTATGTTTTTATGAGCCACCTGTTGAGAGTATATGAAGCAGCTTTGTTTACCTACATAAGTGCAGCTTATGTGGGTCTGTAAGTCCGATATTATTAGTAAGAGACAGACTTATAGTAAGTTATAGACAGAGACTTCTATAATTTATCTGATATCTCGATACATTCTATGAAAAATGGCATTGCAAAAGGACATCGTAGCCATTTATCTTCCGACAAAATTTTTGACCAGGTTCTCTCATCTACCAGATTGCATCTGTACCATAACTTTTCTTCATTCAGATCCTCAAGCATTTCGATTTCCACCATAGCGTCCTTAGGAAGTATAATCTGTTGTGGAAGCTCGTACTCGAATTTTTTTTCACTGTCATCCGTGAGTACGTAATCGAAATATACCGGTTTATTAAGCACACTGACAAAATCCTTCGAAGGGTCCGTCGTCACTTTACTCATGTCGTAGACATTGATACGGAATTTCATTTTTGTCATACGGTTATAACCGTCGCAACAGAAGAAACCTACTTTGTCCAGAACAAGTGTTTTATTTTTCTTTGCATGGAATTCGTAACCGAAAGTTTCTCCGGCTGTCTTACCGTCCATGAATCCTTTTAACAAACCCCAGCTATAGTTTTTCCCTTTTTTCTTTGTTTTTGTCTTGTTTTTCTTACCGGGATATACGGAGACTTCCTTCAGCATAGTCGGGGCCGGAGACAATTCAAAACTGAGTGGAGCTTCTTCTCTTAGCTGCCTTAAAGGTATTTTCTTGGTTTCGTATCCGAGATATGATATTAACAGTGTATCGTTTTTATCGTTGAGGCCTTTTACATGCAGACTGAATCTGCCTGTGCTATCGCTCAGACAGCCAATCTTTCTGTTCATGATACGGACAGTAGAGTAGGGCAACGGCTGTTTATTTTCATCCGTTACCAGACCTGTAATATTTTCTGCCCATGTATCTAATCTTATAGGTTTATGCTGAAGAAGGGTTGTTTGTTTATCATTCACTAATGGTACATTCTCATCTGCGTAGCTTTGTACAGCAATTGATAAAGAAAGACCACAAAAGAATGTTGTAATGCTCTTAAGGTACTTCATAATGAAATCTAAATTTTATTTATCGGCAAAGTTAAGACCAAATAAGGTGTAAATCTAAATTTTTTAAGTAAAAAACGTTTGTTTTTTAGATAATTATTAAAGATTTAAATTATTGTAAATCAAGTATATATATCATACAACAAAAGGTATAAATTTGTGGTGCTTTTATATGACTTAAAAATGTTTGATTATTAGGTATTTAATAATGGTGTGAAAAGAGAGAAAGAGGAGAAAAAACAAATAAAAATTTGCTATATTAATTCAGAAAAGCAAGATAGCGCTCACTTTTTATCGGGTCAAGAGCCTTTATCTTACCCTTCAGACGACGTTTACGTTCATATACAGCGGTGATTTTTTTCTCTTTCAAAAATACAGCAATGGCGGGAATTGAGAAACCTAACAGTGAAAAAAGGAAAAGACGGTAGTCTGCCTCTTTCATTTTAGGCAGATCGGTGTGCAGGGCTGTCAGTATATTGTCGTAGGTTTCGTTTACCTGAGTTTCCAACAGACTGATACTATCCCCGTCTATAGAAAACTCGTCTATGATATTTTTTACTGTACCAAGTAGTTTTTCAGAGATTGTGTTAGTCGAGCCGTATTGATTTATGACATTATTTAGATCGGAAATCACGTTCTGCTGTGAACCTAAAACCTTTTTAAGAACCGTTGAAGTCTGTATAGACTTTTCACGGTTTTGCTGGAGTAATGTTTCAAGTTCGTTGGCTATCTGAAGATTTCGTTCCTTATATTTTTGTTGGTGCCGATAAATACTTATAACCAGACCTGTTATCCCTGCAAGTAATAATAAAGCTATAACTATTATTAGCCACAGGCGTGTGGTAGTAGCATTAGCACGTGTATCGGCCAGTTCCTTTTCTAACTCCAATTGGTTGGTAACTGTTGAAATCAGGCCTAATTGCATACGTTCGCGTATAAATTTATAGAATAAGCTGTCATATTTGACTGTTTCATAAAATGCACGTTGAAAATCACCTTTGCGGCTGTATATCTCCTGACGTACATATTGACCGGTGAGATTCTCTTTATCACCGATGCAATCTAAAATCTTCAATGCCTCGGAAGTTTTTCCCTGCTTTGCAAGGCTCAAACTGAGGTATATAGAGTCAATAGACTCTGCAAAGTTACTTGTGCAAATTTTTCGATATATGGATTCTGCCTTTGGAAAAAGGTTTTGTCTTAGTTTTATTAGACCTATATACTGCCGCACTCCATACAGTAGATTGTTATCCTTGCTTACAATTGCTGAATCTAACAGTGCCTCACAAAGTCTTATAGCCTCATCATAAGCATCATTATCTATGTATGCTCCTGCAAGGTCTAAGGTCGCATAATTGATATATGGCTGGCGTCCGCTTTTTTTGATATAATTGTATCCCTGTTTGGCAAAGGTTAATTCCTCAACATTGTTATACGAACTGTTGTATATATCCGCGATACTCCGGCATGACATTCCAGCCCAGAAATGGAGTCCCTGCTGTTCGGCAATTTCTTTGGCTTTATAGAAATGACGTATTGCCTCTGTCGGATTGTCGTTCAGATAAAGTTCGCGTCCGCGATAGTAATTAGCCATAAGCAGCTGGAGCGGATTGTCGGTGTGGCTGTAGAATCTGATGGCGTCCGTAATCAGTGAATCCTGCGGCAGCCGGCAGTGGCGCTTATCAAGTACTTGCAGCCGCAGTATGGCATACAGGGCTCTGTCGGCTTCGGACATTTCAGCCGGAGTCATGGCTTCAATAATTTTCAGTGCCGAGTCAGGGTACTCGTCCATTACATTTTCAGCCGTGGCGAGTGACCTGCGAATCTCCGTGTTGTGCCGGCAGGCTGTGAAAACCACCGAAATGACGAGCAGTATTAATGTAATGGCTGAAAAGACGGTACTTTGTCTGATACTGTATGGAGTCACAGCTGACAGAGCGGAGCATATAAAGGACATGGTCTATAAGAAATGTTTATATCAGGAGGTGACTGCAAAGTTAGCATAAAAGTGCCTTTAAGACAAGAAAATTAGATTCGGCCATAATAATCACATCTCGTAAAGCTATTTTACCGGCCGCTCAACAGCTATTTTGAAAGCTGAATATCAAAAAAATATCTGTATCAATCTGTGTCTTAGTTTCTGTGTTATTCTGTGTCCCCTTGCGGCGACGTTCTCGGCGAGCAAAGCGAGCTGTTCCCGTGTTGTTCCAACTACCGGGGAATTTAAAATTCATGAGATGATTCTCTATGCATGATTTAGATTAAAGTCGATATAAACAACAGCGCTCGGAACTATAATGTGTCCCGGGCGCTGTTGTTTAAAAATAGATTGTTACCAGAGTGCTATTTCTCCTGTGTCTCCTAATTTTAATACTCCTGAGTTGATTCCAAGAGCTTTAAAGACCTTGCTTATTGTTGGTAGTGTTATTATACTTTTACCATGTTCGAGCCGAGATATCTGAGCTTTCTTGACACCGATTCTTTCACCTAATTGTTCTTGTGTCAGGTGTTGTTCTAATCTGGCTTTCTTTATAGCTTCGCCCAGAAAATAGGCGTTAATTTCCTCTTTCAGGCGAGCTTCCATTTCGTCGCGTTCCGGTGTTCCTGTTTTTCCCCAGATTTCATCGACGAGATCTTCAAAAGGAGTAAGTTCCATTTGTTTCATTTTTTCCGGAGTAAGTGCCATTTCTTAGTTTAATAGTTGATTGTTTATTAGTAAATATAGATTCGTATAATTATTCTTTCTTTTGTCGGAAGTATTCTTGTCGGAGGTTTTCAGCCTTTTTAATCTCTTTTTTAGGTGTTTTCTGAGTTTTCTTAATAATTCCGTGTGTAGAAACTATCAAGGTTCCTTCTTCAGTGTCCCAGAAAGAGAACAATCTATATCGTAGGCCTTCATAAGTAACTCTTATTTCCCATATATTATCGTTTAATTTCTTAAAGATTTCATTATTTCTCTCCCCGTTTTGAATTTTAAGGATAGTATAAGCTACTTTCTTTCTAACCTTATCAGAAAGTGATTTTATGAAATCTTTGGCCTCTTTCTGTAAAATGATTTGGGGCATATATTCTGTTTTATAATTTATACTGCAAAGTTAGTAAAAGTTTACATGTAACGAAACTTTTAAAATATATTTTTTGCTACTGTCTAAATTCTATATTGTGCGGTGAAAAGACTGTTTAGTGTTCCTCTAGTGACGACGTTCCCAGCGAGAAAGCGACGGGAACACGGAACTTATTGAATAAACCGTCCCTTTCAGGACCACCTGTTAGAGAAATTTATATCTATAATTTATGACATACTCCATAAAAAACGGTGTTGGAATAGAGTAACGGTGTACGGGTCAGGTGTATAAAAATAGGACAGACGGCTCACACATGGTACAGACTATGAACGGATTGAAGAAATCCGTATCGGTCCGGTGTGAGCCGTCTGTCCTAGGACAAGCCGGTAAAGTAAATGTGCGTATTATTTATTCCAAAGTATTTTCTTACCGTTACGGATATATATCTGTCCTTTTACGGGCTTTTGCACTCTGCGTCCGTATAGGTCGTAGAGATGTGTATTGTGCGTCGGGTCTGTACCGACACTCATAACACCGACACCGGTGCCGGGGAAGTCAGCAGTCTCGATAAAGTCCGTAAAATAATCCCAGCCCCATACACTCCGGTATGCTTCAGCCGTACCTATGGGCACATATACCGGTATGTCACGCGGAGTGCCCTGAGCGCCGTCGTATAGGCCGAAGGGTGTGAAATCGCTGCCCCTGACTTCCTCGCAGAAAGGAGGCACCGGTGCCGCACAGTACAGACAGCGCAGCGAACTCAGCCCCACACAGCTCTGTGTACCGGCATAAGCGAATGTGGAGGGGAAGTGCAGTTCCTCAAGTTCCGCACAGCCTTCAAGGGCGTTATATTCCAGTATTTCGAAGCCTTCGGGAAAATGAAGTTCACGGAATGCGCAGCGGCTCAGCGCGTAAGGTCCGACATATTTCAGTTCCGCAGGCAGTGTTATTTCCCGCAGGGCATTGTCGGCATAGAACAGGCGCTCGGGAATCTCCTCCAGTCGTTCCGGAAGCTGTGCCCGTTTCAGATAACGGTTGAAGGCAAACGCTTTATCTCCTATATACCTGCAGCTTTGCGGAAGAACGGCTTCCTCAAGATAGCACTGTTCAAAGGCACGTGCTCCTATGCTCTCAAGTCCTTCCTGAAAGCTGACTCCTGTCAGCGGTGTGTCATAAAAGGCATCGGTCCCTATGCTCGCCAGTGTCGGCGGGAATTCCACACGGTTTCTGAGTCCGATACAGTATGAGAAACAGCCGTTGCCGATACGCTCCAGTCCGTCGCCGAACACAATGTCTCCGTGCAGTGACTGGCAGAAGCTGAAACTCTCTGTGCCGATAGACTGAATCCCTGCGGGAAAGTTGATTTCCTCAAGAAGAACAGACCATGCGAAGGCGAAATCGTCAATCACCGTAATACCGTTAGGCAGAATGACGCGCCTGAGCAATGTAGGTATAAAACCCTCATCCGTGAACTGCTCGTCAATATTGATAAAGGCATACTGAGGTATAATTCCCTCCTCAACCGAGGCATTCTCCAGATTTATGACCTCAAGACCGCCGTAAAAAGTTGCCTCCCAGAGCGTACTGAAATCCTCGACACCGATAGGTCCGTGAACAGCAACCGAATCCGTCCGCATCAGTACCGACTCCAGCCACTGTGACAGCTGTCCGGGTTCTGTGACGTGGATGTCGTACGTTTCCGGTATTCTTGCGGAAGTATTGGCACTGCGTTGTAGAATACTTATACTCTTGGGGGAGGAAATATCCTGCACCCCGGCTTTGCCAGCCAGTCTGGACTCAGGCCTTCCGATATATATACCATTACTTCCTATAACAGGAGTTTCCCTACCTTCACTTCCGAACAAAGGTAAACA
>CAMWVA010000016.1 GCA_947177575.1 uncultured Porphyromonadaceae bacterium
AATGTTTATAAACTATCCAAATCTCTTATTAAGAGATTCTATCAAAATAATCCTATTAAACTACCTAACTATATGAAATTTAAAGTAATACAGAGTTAGTGTTATCCGTCATTGCCACAGCGAGTAGTTACTTAGCTAAGAACCTACATAATAAAAAATATCTATATCGAGGTTTAGTGTGGATTGCGGATATTAATAATTAATTTAAGTTTCGCAAGTAATGATTTAGAGAGATAAGGGCATAAAAAAACGACATGATTTCTTGGCTAGATGCAAGAAAATGAGTAAATTTAAGTGACCAAACAAAAATTTAACTCGCTCATGTCGATACACAAAGTTACACCTTTTCTCTCGGATATCAAAGACTTTTTCAAAAATTCTGATATGACAGCAGCCATGCAGAACATAAGTTTCATTCTCGCGCAGGTCAGGATGACCGAGCGAGACACACTTGCCGTCAGGAGCAAAGGCAATTGCGTGTATAGGCTGCTCGCTGTATTCCAGTGCCTCCTCCTTTTTCCCTGCTTCGGCATCAGAAACGCCTGGTGCAATCAGAAGTACGGCACTCTTGAACCGTTGATCAAGGCACGCAAGGATGTCTTCTACCGCTTTATGGAGAATCCAATGATAGACTGGAGGAAAGCCCTCTGGCATATATCCGTACAGCTTTGGAAGCGCATACATCTGCGTTCCGACCATAAGGGACGGGATGTCTGTCTTATTCTCGATGATACCGACCATGAGAAGACAGGCCGTACGATTGAAAAAATCGGACGTGTCCATTCCCATCTTGCCAACAAGGCGGTGCTCGGGTTCAAGTGCCTCTGCCTGGCTGTCACCGATGGAGTGTCGCAGATTCTTCTCGACCTCGCCATCGTCGGAGAGAAGGGAAAGAAAGGCAACTACGGCATGAGTGAAAAAGAACTCACGCGACGGCGTACCACAGAACACGACTGCGAGGTACTCCGTCAGAGGGAAAAGGAGTATGACATGTCCAAGATTGAACTGGCCAAAGAGATGATAAAGAGGGCTATCCGCCGGGGTATAAGTTTCAGCTATGTATTGGCTGATAGTTGGTTCACCAATAAGGATATTATCCGGTTTATCCATCGCCGTCATATCAAATGCCATTGGCTGGGCATGATAAAGGTCGGTGAGAACGGCAGGACAAAATACCATACCGGATATGGCGATCTTACGGCGCCCACGCTTGTAAAACTCGGCAAGAAACTCAAATTGCAGAAGTATAGCCGCAAGCTCAAGTGCAGTTACATCATCTTTGACGCTACCTTTGGAGGTGTTCCGGTGAGAATCTTCCTTGTTCGCAGGACTCAACACGGCAAGTGGAACGGAGTGCTTACAACTGATACTGGGTTGGATTTCCTCAAGGCCTGGGAGATATATTCCAGACGCTGGTCCCTTGAAGTGGTATTCAAGGATTGCAAGACCAATCTGGGATTCGGCAAGTGCCGGAGCACCTGCTTCGCATCTCAGATCGCAGCCGCTACATTGTGCTCTCTACAATACAACATTCTCTCGGCGGCAAAACGCTTCAGCGACTACGAGACTATTGGCGGACTCTTCCGGGAGGTCTCCAGAGAGACTGTCCAACTCTCTGTCGCGCAGCAGATATGGGGTGTCCTTCAGGAAATAGTCACTGCAATAGCAGAAGTCTTCGACCTGTTGGACGAAGAAGTCTATGATGTCGTGATCAATCATTCCAAGGAATTGGCGCATATTGCTAAATTTTACAATCTGAAACAAGCAAGTTGAACTTGCGAAACTTGAATAATTAATATAGAAAAGAAAGCTAAGTTTTTTTATTATACAGGTTGAAATTATAATCTATTAAAATTTATCATCATAAAATCAAAAATTTAATAATGTTATGAGAAAAAATTACTTTTTCCCCTTGTTTCAGGCCGGTATCTTGCTGACGTTGAGTACACTGTCTGATACAGATACATACGCTCGATATCTGGAACCCGAAGAAGCCCTTTCGATACTTGCCTCCGGACGGATGAAGAGCGCTTCGACAGCCCCACTCAAATTAACCTATACACAGGAAATGAATGCTCAGCCGACAGTATATGTATTCGACCGCGAGAATGAACCGGGGTTCTATCTGCTTGCAGCTGATGATGCCATAGGCAATATCGTGCTCGGATATTCCGACACCAACTATTTCTCCGCCGATAATATTGCTCCCGGGCTGCAATGGTTACTCAATGCCTATTCAAAGTGTGTGAGTGAATGTGCTGACGGATTTGTAATTACTTTATCCCAAGCACCCAAAGATTGGGGTAGAATAGAACCGCTGATTACCACAAAATGGGACCAGGATGCGCCTTACAATGATATGTGTCCTGTGCTGTCAGGTAGTCGTACTGTCACGGGATGTGTAGCTACTGCAGCTGCTCAGATTATGAAGAAATTTCAATGGCCGGTCTCTGGAAAAGGTTCTCACAGTTATCAGTCCAAGTACACAATCAATGGTACTAAACCCACGTTCTCAAGCGACTTCTCAAGTCATAAATACGATTGGGTAAACATGCTTGACTCCTATGATGCCACATCAACACAGGTACAGAAAGATGCAGTGGCACAACTGATGAAGGATTGCGGTATTGCAGCCGAGACACAATATGCACCTCAAGGCAGCAGTGCCTCTATGATAAAGGAGGGTGCCGGAATGTTGGAATATTTTGACTATGACAAATCGATGAACTACGTCAAGCGTGAGTGGTTCTCCAATGACGAATGGAAACTGATGATGTACGACGAAATTTCTCAGGGTAGGCCAGTATTCTATTCCGGAGATAACTATAACTCGGCGGGCGAAAAAGAAGGTCATGCATTCGTGCTTGACGGTTACGACGGCGAGGGATATTTTCACTTCAATTGGGGCTGGGGAGGTTATGGTGATACTTACTGCTCGCTGGACTATCTGGTCCCTGAGATAACCGGTATTGGCGGCGGCCAAGGAAATTATAGTTTGCATCAGGAAGCTCTCGTGTCCATCAAGCCAAATGCTAATGATGGTGCGCAGTTGGCGGTAGAATTTGCTATTGTAGGTGAGTTTAAAGCGGAATTAATATACGATAATGCATATAAGCAATATATAGTCAGATTTTTTACTGATGCTGACTCCCCTACAAATAATAAAGGATTCATAAATTATACTTTGGCACCTGTCGAAATTGAGATTGGATTTAAAACCACACTCAAAGGAGATGTATTGGCGTTCAGTGCAGACATGCTTAATCCGGGAAGTGGATATAGTGAAGCTTCCTGTGGGGTGAACAGTTTGCCTATAGGCGAATACGATATATATCCGGTGTACAGGACTTCCGGAGGTGAATGGATCCCCATGCGCCATAGTCTTACCACCAGTGGACGTCTGCATTTCATCAGCGATGGCAAAACTATACAGATTCAGACTGTCGAGGTACCTGACGGTATCGCGGATGTTGTTTCCGAGAAAATTAGAGTCCATCCATTTGGAGGTTGCATTCATGTCGATGCTCCAACAGGTACGAAGGTGGCGGTATACGACGTGACAGGAATGCTCTGTTACTCTGGCGCCGACCATGTGATTCCTGTCGAAAAAAACAGAATCTACATCGTGGTGGTAGGAGAGAAGGTATTCAAGGTGAAGGGTTGATACCGAAGGTTTTCTTCTAATGTAACTTATCACTTCACTGTACCGTTTAGAAAAACGGGTAATCCTAACTTAACGCCCTATTTACACTTGTCTGATGTGGCAAAGTAAATCGGTGTACCTATCGAAAAACTGATATTCTGCACCATGTAGAGGATACAGAGAAGAAACTTTATCAGCTTTATTCGGGCTATATTCACTGTTTTTCCAAAATGCTCTTGCCTAATCGGGAGGAGTAGTTAACTTTGATCAAGTCCTTGAAAGTAGTAATTTTCATGTGAAAAAGCGGCTAAACTTTTTCCTTTAAATTACTAATTTTCAAGGGCTTTTACAATATAATCAATTAAAAATTAAATACTTAATAGTATAATTTCATTTTTTGTCATCTACTAAAAATTGAAAACAACTTATGTGCAAATTCTTTAAACTATTGGTATGCATTGCATCCGTCCTCTTCGCAGTTACACCCGGCTTTGCAGAGGAAACAGCCAACTGGGTAGTAGTCGATTTAGATACGCCTGGAAATCTGGGAGTGGAAATTCTATATCAAGTCGACAAGCTCTCAGATGTAACTCATCTACGTGTTTCAGGTCAGATTAACTCCACTGACTGGGCCACTATCAATAATCTCACCAGTATCGTGGAAATTGATTTAGAGAAAACAATCACAGCCTCAATTCCTGATGCAACGTTTGAGGGTCGAAGACTGGAGTCTGTCAAGCTTCCGGAATCTCTTGAAAAAATCGGAGAATATGCCTTTAGCAATACCTCTATCAAGGAAATACGTTTCCCAGTTTCAATGAAATCAATGGGTAACGCAGCCTTTTCAGGGTGCAATTCGCTTAGCACTGTAATGTTTCCCTCGAACGCTAAAATTACAATAATTCCAGACAATGCTTTCAGTTCATGCTATAACTTGACGAGCATCAACATTCCAGGAAGTGTCACAGATATAGATAACTACGCGTTTTATAATGACCATATTCTTATTCATATCGATTTACCTGAAAATTTGAACACTATAGGTGAAGGTGCTTTTGAAAGTACTGGTTTAGTCAGTGTAAAAATTCCACAATACGTTAATCGTATTGGTGTACGTGCCTTTATTAATTGTACTCAATTGGAAGAGATTGAACTACCTACCAGTATTCATTTCTTAGATTGGCTCTCTTTCTATGATTGTATAAGTTTAAAAAAAGTAGTAATCAAGTCACCCAATCCTCCCAGTCATGATGGCGATGTGTTTGCAGGTGCCGATATAGAAAACACCACACTTATAGTACCAGATTTTGCAGTGCCAGGCTATAAACTTGATGCCTATTGGCTTCGCTTCGGCAAGATCGAAGGTGGGGCGAAATCCGACTTCTGGGATATTGCCGGCGCTGTATCGCTTACGGATGATCGCCGTCTTGAAGGGACACCATCCATAACTATCAGAAAAGATGGAAACTTGAAAGTTTCAGGTAGTTCCGCTATGCCCATAGATAAATTTAAAATGGATTATGACCAATCTGTAGCTTGGTATTCTGATGGATTCGGATATTCACAGTTTATCAATAATTCGCCGTTGGTGAGTGCAAATAATGTAGAGATTGTCTATTCGGTCCGCAATGAATATTGGCATTTTATCGCACTGCCCTTTGATGTGAAAGTTGACGACATCAGTCATTCCGATTCTTCGGCAGAATATGTCGTACGCTACTACGACGGAGCGGAGCGTGCAGCGACTAACGAAACTGGCAACAGCTGGAAAGATGTGACTGCCGGAACAGTTATTAAGGCCGGAACAGGAATCATAGTGCAGTCTAACACAGATGGGGAAATAACTTTCCCATGTGCGGATGACGGGAGAAACACAATTTTCAATCCCAATACTATAGAAATGGAACTTGCGGCCAATAAAGCAGAATCTTCGGCCAATTCGGGATGGAATTTAGTTGCCAATCCATACCCCTGTTTCTACGATATGTACTATTCGATGTTGAGTTGTCCGATTACAGTTTACAATCCGGATGACGGTAACTATGTGGCCTATTCTCTGGTTGATGACAATGTGGTACTGTGGCCCGGTCGCCCCTTCTTTATTCAAGCTTCTGAGGATGTGAAGAAAATTGTATTCAGCAACATCGGACGTCAGTTCTCTCCGGAAGTAAACCGCTCTGTGGAAGTTCAGGCTAAATCGCATTCAGCAATAAACCGCGCATTATTTAACATTTCCCTTTCTTACAACGGATTCACGGATACAGCGAGGGTAATCTTCAATCCTGAGGCTTCAGAAGATTACGAAGTCAACCGTGATGCTTCCAAATTTTTAAGCAACAACACGGATATCCCACAGGTCTACACATTTTCTGCCGTTGAGGAATATTTGGCCATCAATGAGCGTAACGAAGCCGATGGCATAGTGAGCCTTGGATTCTATGCTCCTGCAGCAGGAGAAATGAGTCTGAGTATGTCCCGTATAGACGGTAAGGCCTCTCTTTATGATGCAGAAACAGATAAGACAATCAACTTGAATGAAGGTGAAATCTATCCGTTCTCGGTTTCAACTCCCGGATTTGATAACACACGCTTCTCTCTTAAGCTCAAGACAAACAATCATACAGGCATGAATGATATTTATAATGAGGAGGCTGTAAGTGTAGTTGCCGATAACGGAGTGATCCGCGTGTTCGGTGCCGGAGAAAAAGAGGTAATAATCTCCTCGATAGACGGTGTAATTTTTGTAAATGAGACTGCCGGAACCGACATCATGGAATATGCTCTGCCCTGCGGAATTTATATTGTCAAGGCAGGTACATACACTTCCAAATGTCTTATTAAATAATAGGAAGAGATGAAACTGAAATTTTTATGGCTTTTGCTCGGAGTTGTAACATGGTTCCAGACATCAGCCCAGTTTAATCCCTCTAACCCTCCGGAGCCATCATCACCGCCGGTGACATATCTATTGACTGTCACAAGTACTCCCGAAAGTGCGGCTTCTTATCTCACTTCATCGGCAAGGATAGAGGGTGGTACACGAGTGTCGCTGTCAGCATCGGCCAACGCCGGATTTGTGTTCGTAAAGTGGAAAGACAGTGACGGTAATGTACTATCAGAAGAAGAATCATTCTCTTATGTAATGCCCGAACACAACGCTACGGTCACGGCCTGTTTCTCCTATAGTCCTGTTAATCCTTCCGAACCTTCCGAACCGGTAGAGTATGCTCAGTTGAATCTTTCGGTGTCGCCGTCTAATGCAGGTTCGGTAACCGGAGGTGGAAAATACGAAATAGGGAGTGTCTGTACTGTAAGTACCTATCCGAATCAGTCATACCGTTTACAGAACTGGACACAGGATGGAGAAGTAATTTCCACAAAAAATAGCTTTGACTATGTAGTGCGCAAGGGTACGAATAATCTTGTGGCAAATTACGTCTATGCGCCGGAGTCTCCGGACGAACCTTCGGCTACTGTAATCTATCCTCGACTGTATCTTAATGTAAATCCATCAGGTGCAGGAGCTGTATCTCCTTCATCAGGAAATATGTATGAGCCGGGGACAACGCTGACATTGCAGGCCTTACCCTATTCCAACTATACTTTTGTTAGCTGGACGACAGAAGATGGTACACTCGTTTCGACATCTTCCAATTATAATTATATAATGCCGGATAGCAATACCACTCTTATCGCTAATTTCAGATATTCTCCGATGAATCCGGATGATCCAGGTGAGACGCCGTCACGTCGAAACGTCATCTACGGAGAACGTATCAGCGTTTCGCCGGGAAGTGAGGTATTGTACAATATAAATCTCGAGAATGTTGATGCTGTAACCGGTATCAATATTGATATTGCTATGCCGGATAGATTTGTCGCCGATTATTCACTCTCGATAATAACCAACCGTACGAAGGGACACACGTTCAGTATTGAAGAGGTGGAAAATGGTATCACGCGTATACAGATCCGTGGCACGGAGCCGATAGCTGGAGGTGCGGGTGCCGTTATCCGTATTCCGGTGAAGATTCCTTCCGAAGTAGAATACGGTAAGTCGTTCATCGTGCCCCTGATACATGGTGTGGTAGTGAACGCTGACGGTACTCAGACACCTGTCGGTGCCATCGACGGTATTTTTAAGATAGCCGACGAGCTGATCGTCCCTGACAGTCCTGATTTCGTCATCACTGATGTATCGACCCCTAAAGTATCAGTAATGCCCGGTGATGCAATCACTGCGACATGGAAGATAACCAACAAGGGATCACTTGCTGCCACAGGCGGATGGAGCGAGACTATCTCGTTAATCAACTCCGATAATAAGAGACTTGTGCTTTCTACAGTCTATAACGACACTGCAGGACTCGGTGTAGGAGAGGAAGTGACACGTTCCGCTACTGTAGGTATTTCCGATATGCCGGGCTTTGACGGAAAGCTTGACGTAAGGATTGACCTCACACCTTTTGTCACGAGCGGTGAAATTGAAAGCATGCAACTGAACAACACTGCGCAGACTTCCGGAACTCCCGTCTCTTTAGGTAAACTGCTGATTCTCGACACCCCGGAAATTATTCCGGAGGAATACGACGGTGCAGTGAAATGCGCTCTCCGACGCACGGGCAGTTGGTCACAGTCAGAAACCTTCGAAATTAAGAAGATCGCCGGCGATGACCGACTGGTGGTTCCAGAGTCAGTGACTATCCGTCGCGATCAGTCAGAAGGCGTTTTCATACTTTATGTTCGTGACAATTCCACTCTTGATGAGAATCCGGTTGCCACTATTGAGATATCGGGTAACGGATATGCCCCAGTCACTGGAGATATAAGTATCGAGGACAATGAATTGGCCGCTTTATCAGTAGAGATATCCAACGACGATGTAACGGAAGGCGAGTCATTCGACCTTATTGTTATGATACCTAAACCTTTGGCTGAACCTCTGACTTTTAATATCGTCTCCGATCATCCGGCACGGTTCCGTCATCCTTCTACTGCCACGATCGAAGCAGGTGCCACAACAGCTACCGTACGGATCAATTCTGTTGATGACGATGAGATTCAGCTGACTGAATCTGTAGAATTCACTATTTCGGCGAATAACTATGAGAATAGTTTCGTAGTCATAGAGATACATGATAACGATATGCCTGAAATGGAGCTTACGTTCTCACCCTCGGAGGTGTCCGAGAGCGCTGGTCCATCGGCTGTGGTAGCCACTCTGAGACGTTTGAGCAATACCGACAAGAAAGTGACGGTAAAACTTAGTGACAACTCTAAGTCAGATGATATCTACTATCCCTACAATACACTGACGATGGAGCGGGGTGTAGAAAGTATTGAGTTCCCATTTGGTGTCAACAACAATTCTATAGTTGACGGCGACCGAACAGTAGAGGTTACCGCCGCTGTCTATGTACAGGCGTGCAGTTGCTCGCCGACAGGTACACACGCCGGTCTAGTGACACAGACTCTATCGATAATCGATGACGATGGTCCTACTTTAACCCTACGTGCTTCAAACTCGTCGCTTATCGAGGGTAATTCTGAGGGAATTATCCTTACTGTGACGCGTAATACAGATATTTCGGAGATCTGCACTGTGACGCTGTCGAGCGATTACGACGAAGGTCTGAACTATACGAAAGAAGTGGTGATGGCCAAAGGTGAGGAGTCTGCTACAGTAAAAGTGGTAGCTGCTTCCGATGATATCCCGGGTAACAGCCGCACCGTATCGTTCTCTGCTGAGAGTGAGGGTCATTCAAAAGGTATATGCTGGGTAATACTCACCGACCGTACCCTTCCCGATGCCGTGCTTACCGACATTACCCTTTCGAACGACGAGGTAGAGGTAAACGAGGAAGTGACCGTGAATGTGACTCTGAGTAATGACGGAGCCGCACCTTTGGCTGATGCTACTAAAGTGTCGGTATATGTCGGGAATACTTCGGAACCTGTGGCTGCCATATATACTCCTCAGGTGTTGAATCCGGGTGAAACCATGAATCTCTCTACGTTAATCACTTTGCCTGCCGCAGTAGGGCTTTATGACATCTATGCCGTGGTGAACGAAAGGAAGTCTACGGGTGAACTGCTCTACACCAATAATACATCCGCTAAGGTGAGTGTAAAGGTGCTTTCGCCGTTCCGTGCCACACTGTCGGCCGACAAGAATGTCTACTTACGTGGAGAGCAGATTTCTTTTAACGGCAATGTTATAGGGAAGGTATCCGAAGGTGATGAAGTGGAAGTGTACTTCATTAATGACGGGCTGCGCCGAATGGTTACTGCCAATGTCGATATCTCAGGTAATTTCACAGCTGTATTTACTCCTTATTCGGCACAAGTAGGCCATTTTATCGCCGGAGCATGTTATCCTGGTGAGAATCTTACCGAGGAGATGGCTTCTTTTGATGTCGTAGGCTTTAAACAACAATCAAATATCCATAACTTTCACGAGGCAATAGTCGGTGAGACTGTCAGCGGCAAAATCGCATTAACAAATCCTACGTCTCTGAATCTTACAGGCGTAAAGGCTTACGTAGAATCCAAGACCGATAATATTGATGTGACTGTAAATTGTCCCGCTTCTATATCTTCGGGTGAAACGGTAGATATCACATATTCCATCAAGGGAAAATCACCTTCCGTCATTGGACAGTGGGATTTGGTAAATATTCGTGTTGAATCAGACGAGTCAGCCGAATGTAACGCTACAGTAAGATTCTATTGCAGAAATGCTGAAGGTAAGATCATAGCCGACATTCAGGAGATCCATACCACAATGTCTTATGAACAGCCGAAGGAGTACAGATTTTCAATTACCAATATCGGAGCTGGAGAAACCGGCAACATAACTCTGTCACTTCCTGAATGGATGAAACCGTTGACTCCGCAACAGATGCCATCGCTGGCGGCTGACGAAACTGTCGATATCGTACTTCAGCTTATGTCTACCGACAGAATGCAGCTCAATGTACCTGTTACAGGTCAGATTGGAATCAACTGCGAAAATGGTGAGGGAATGGCACTCAAGTTCACTGTAGAGCCTGTCTCGGAGACAATGGGTACGCTCGTCATTGATGTATGCGATGAATATACTTACTATACTGCCGAGGCACCCCATGTTAGCGGCGCAGAAGTTACTATCATGCATCCAGTGTCGCACGCCGTACTTGCGAAAGGCATGACTGACGAAAAGGGCATCTGGTCAATGGAGCTGCCGGAGGGTTATTATGCCATCAAAGTGACCTGTTCGCGTCACGAATCATATCAGAATATCATTTTGGTTGACCCCGGAACCACCACTATGGAAATTATTGATCTCGGTGTGTCCGGAGTAGACGTGACTTATTCTGTCGAGGAAACTGAGGTTGAGGACGAGTATACTGTGGAGACTAAATATACTTATAGCACGGAGGTTCCTATACCGGTTATAGTGACAACTCAGGATCGAGAGGTGAACGGTCAGGAGCTGGCAATAGGTGAATCTGTAATTATTAATATCACAGTGACTAATGAGGGTCTTATAACTGCCAATGATTTTAAATTTGGAGAGCCTATAGCTTCAGATGATTGGGAACTGACTTTCCTTGGTAATACCGGTCCGTTTGACCTTCCTGCCAAGCAAAGCTATACTATACCCTTGAAAGTCACACGGGTGTCATATTCAGATTCATATAAGGTAAAAAATAAGGTGCGCAACTCGCCTATTTCTTCATATATGGCTGGTTTTGAGGAGTATTATAAAAATAAATGTGGTAAAACATACAAGGAATCAAAGACCTTTTATATTATAGCTCTTCAACTATGTGCCCACAGTGCTGTAGTCAACGAGTTGATGACGATTATTGCCGGTCTGACCGAAGGGTCGGGAAGCGGTGATGTATTCATTCCTTCAGGAGGATCTTCTTATGACCCTTACTACAGCGAGAGTGATTCGAATTTCATAGATAGTGAACCTCTGATTTGTGATGACGAGGCTCTCAAATGTGCCGATGAAATTGTAAAAAATCTTGGAGGACAGGTTCCTGGTGTAGGACAATTTATTTCCATCGTTAATGATGTCGTAGAAAAAGCTGCTGAGAACAAAGCTGACAATGATTTTCCCGATAATGAATCGCCGGGTGGAAGTAACGGCAATCCCGACAACGATTCAGGCAACAGCTCCGGAAGCAATGGTGAAAAGCCTGTGTTTTCGCCCAAAGATGCCTGTGAAATTGCGTCTGACGTTGCACGATCTGCAATCGTAGACCATGTTGTCCCGTCGGGGCTGGGTGGTATAATCAACAATGGCAAAGACATGCTTCAGGGTTGTTGGAAGTATATCATAAAAAGAAATCATGCAAGCAAAGTCAGCTCCTGCTCTGAACGTGAACACTCGGCGACTGATAAAATCGAGGCTTATCTAAAGCAATTGGAGATTATTTCTGAAGTACTCCATGAGTTCTATGGTGATGAAGCATGGTATATGGACGATATTGAAGCTTCTATTTCGTTCTTTGACTATGCGTCCTCTCTTGAGGATGAATCAATCACGTTTGAGAATCTGTTGCCATATAAACCTGCCCATATCTCGGAAAACTGTCTTACCGCATTTCTCGAAAGGATAACCGAGATCAATCCTGACAACTATATCGACTGGACTCACTTCATTGCTCTTGTCGAAGAGATGAACCGGATTGAGAGGGACGCCAGCGAGATGGGCTATGAATCATCTGCCAATATGTATGTCAAAACCCTAAAGGAAGTGTATGGCGATCTGTCGGATCCGGAAGGTAGCGTATGTTCGAAGGTGAAACTGCAGCTCTCACAGTCTATGGTAATGACACGCCAGGCTTTCAAGGGAACATTGACTGTGTCCAACGGAAGTGCCGACACACCGATTTCTAACTTCTCGCTTACCCTTGACATACGCGATCGCGACGGAAATGTAGCGACAGGCCATGAATTTCAGACCAATCTTGAGAGTCTGACAGGCTTTATGGGAGTTTCGACTCTTGACGGTCCGTGGACTCTCGAGCCGAAGCAGGAAGGCGTAGCTCAGCTTCTGTTTATCCCCACCCGCTATGCTGCAGAGACCGAAGGTCAGGAATACACATTCAGTGGCGTAATCCACTATACCGACCCGTATACCGGTCTGGATGTAACCCGTAGTCTGTCGTCGGTAACTCTCACAGTTAACCCCTCACCGGTGCTTAATCTAACATATTTTATGCAGCGTGATGTTTATGGTGATGACCCGTTTACTTCCGACGTAATAGAACCGAGTATACCCGGTGAATTTGCTCTTGTAATCGACAATACGGGATATGGCGACGCCACAAACGTACGTATATCCACACGTCAACCTGAGATAATCGAGAATGAAAAGGGACTGCTTGTCGACTTCGAGTTGATAGCTTCGCAGGTAAACGGTGAGAATTATACCCTTGCTTTCGGTGAAAGCATCAATTCGGATTTCGGCACGATTCCGGCCCTTTCATCAGCTTATGCACAGTGGTGGCTCAAATGCCCGCTTGCCGGATTCTTTAGCGATTACGACATTAAGGTCAACCATGTGTCGAGTTATGGTAACGAAGATCTTTCTCTGCTCAATGAAGCAAGCATCCATGAACTTATTCATGGTTTCTCGATAGATGACGCTTCGGGTCGACCAGTGAGAGGATTCCTTACCAACGATTTGAAGGATTCGGAGAATATGCCGGATATCGTCTATTTCAGCAATGGCACAGGTCCACAGGATGTATCTACTGCCGCAGAGATCCGTACCACTGCCAAGTCGGATACAGAGTATATGGTTACAGTAATTTCTGCTTCCGCCGGTTGGACTTATGGTAATGTCATTGATCCTACCGATGGCCGACAGGCACTTGTCTCCGTGATTCGTGTAAGCGACGGCACAGAATTACCTATAGATAATTTCTGGCAGACTCCTTATGTGCTCAAGCGAAATCAGAAGCCTCAACACACCAAACTTATCCACATGGTGGTCAACCAGACCGAAATCGAGACATATAGTCTCAGATTTGAGCCAAGGCCGGAACTGGAGTTAACTGTGGAATCTTTCCTTGGAGTGCCGGATACCGTGCTGGAGGAACCGTTGAAGGAAGTAACAGTGATCTTCAACAAGTCAATAGACTCCGAATCATTTACGAGTGATGATATTACTCTTTACAATCAGGGTGATCGTCTTGATGTTTCGGAAGCTGAAATTTCAGCTATAGGCAAGCGGGAATATCGGATCAATCTCGGGAACCTCACTTCAAAATCCGGGTTTTATATCCTCACTGTCAACACCGACGGAATAAAGGATTTTGATGGTTTCTACGGCTCTGAGAGCAGTAGCGTAACATGGAACCAAAATATTGAGAATAATTCCGTATCATTAGAGGAGATAGAGAAAATAACGATATATCCTCTGCCGATGCAGGACAATGTGTATGTTTCCGGTAGCCATGATCATATCGACAGATTGGAATTCTATGATTCCAGCGGAATTCTGCGTATGGTTTGCCGCGACCTTCCTCGCTACCAGTCCGTCAATGTTTCGGCATTGATGCCTGACATCTATATCGTGCGCATACTCATAGGCTCCTCAACCCACATTGTGAAGGTTGTGAAGAAATAAGTTACAATTTTCTTTTTTGAAATGTTTCCCGGTAATCAACAGATATACAGAAAGACAGGTATGTTCTGTGTTACCAAGTTTTCTACGGATTATAACTGAACAGTTACAAATTCGTATCGTATAAACCAAAGCTTCTACAAAATCAGCTTTGGTCTGATTAGGCAAAGGTATTGCAGGGAAACAAAAAAAGTTGTAACTTTGCAGCGGATAGTGATAACCGAAGGCGAGCAACCTATGAGGCATACCCGAAACATAGTCATGCTCAGGTCGGAGCGACCGGGGCTGTCGCAGCGATCGGAAGCTGTAAATCAGCGGCCGACAGGCGAAAGAAGCGGTGTGTGCGCAAGTTTGCGCCGGGTTATGCACGCTTTTACAGGACGTAAGAAACAACTGCAATACAACTGACAAGCGTATGGCCGTCAATCCAAGCCAGATTGACGGCCATACGCTTCTACTACTATATACACTACATAGTAACACACAATGAAGATTGGAATCGTAATGGGCTCGACAAGCGACTGGGGCGTAATGTCGGGAGCCACCGCCATTCTCGATGAGTTTGGCATAGAATATGAGAAACGTGTACTGAGCGCACACCGTACTCCGGCACAGCTCGAAGAATGGGTGTCGGGGGCCCGCGAACGCGGTCTGTGCGCCATAATAGCCGGTGCCGGCGGCGCCGCTCATCTGGCCGGTGTTGTGGCGGCCTTTACCACACTGCCTGTGATAGGTGTGCCTATCAAATCACGTTCGCTCGAAGGTCTCGACTCACTACTCTCGATGGTGCAGATGCCTTCAGGCATACCTGTGGCTACAATGGCTATAGACGGTGCCAAGAATGCAGCTCTGTTCTGCGTGGCTATAATGGCTGTCACCGATGAAGAAGTACGTCGCCGCCTTGATGATTTCAGACGCCGTCAGGCTGAGAAAGTATTGGCTTCTGAAATCTGACCGCCTTTTATACCCGCAAAAATATTCCATCTGCAAAACGCAATGAACGCAAACCGTATATTTGTAGAGAAAACCGAACCATACCGCGTCGAGGCCGAAAGCCTGCGCCGGGAACTTAACTCTAATCTCGGTCTGAACATAGAAAAGCTTAGACTTTTATGTGTCTATGACCTTTTCGGCTTTACACCCGAATTACTTGAGCAGAGCCGTTACCGTGTCTTCGGCGAACGTGCCACCGACGTGGTAACTGACACTTTAGACCTTGAAGGACGTCCTTCGTTGGCTGTCGAATGTCTGCCTGGCCAGTTTGACCAGCGTGCCGCCTCGGCTGTCGAGTGTGTGAAACTCATTGACCCCGCGGCTGATGTGGAAATACGCAGTGCCAAGCTTATGGTGTTTGATGACTCTGTGAGCGAAGCCGACCGTGCCCGTATAGCCCACTATTGCATCAACGCCGTAGAGAGTCGTGAAAAGGACCTCAGTGTATTAGCTGCTCCCGAACGGGCTTCGGCACGTCCGGTGGAAGTGCTTGAAGGCTTCCGCAACATAACTCCAGAGACAGCTGCCGCCTACTGCCGTGAAAAAGGTCTGGCTATGAATGCTGATGACCTTATGGAAGTGGTACGATACTTCACTGCCGAAGGCCGTGACCCTATGGAGACTGAGCTGCGAATACTCGATACTTACTGGAGTGATCACTGCCGTCATACTACCTTTACTACCGAACTTACCGATATAAAAGTAGATGACTCTTTCGCTACCGCCGACCTTGAGGAAAGCTTGCGTCAGTGGCACACGATACGTCGTGAATTAGGACGCGAGAATAAACCTCTCTGTCTTATGGACCTTGCCACAATCGGTGCACGCTATCTGCGCACAAAAGGCCTCCTCGATGACCTTGAACAGAGCGAAGAGAATAATGCTTGCAGTATCTATGTTGACGTCGATGTTGACGGCAAAACCGAGAAATGGTTGCTTCAGTTCAAGAACGAAACACACAACCACCCTACTGAAATAGAACCTTTCGGCGGTGCATCTACATGTCTGGGTGGCGCAATACGCGACCCGCTGTCGGGGCGTAGTTATGTATATCAGGCCATGCGTGTCACCGGAGCAGGAGATATTTATAAACCTGTATCGGAAACACTCGAAGGCAAGCTGCCGCAGCGCGTAATATCATTACGTGCCGCAGCCGGTTATTCATCGTATGGCAATCAGATAGGTCTGGCCACAACCCATGTGCGCGAAATATATCACCCTGACTACGTGGCCAAACGTCTTGAAGTAGGTGCTGTTGTGGGTGCTGTCAAAGCCTCGGATGTGCGTCGTGAAAGTCCGGCTCCGGGCGATGTCGTACTGATGTTCGGCGGTCGCACAGGCCGTGACGGTATAGGCGGTGCCACCGGTTCGTCAAAAGAACACACTACTTCTTCGCTTGAAGAGTGTGGTAGCGAAGTGCAGAAAGGCAACGCTCCCGAAGAGCGCAAGATAGCACGTCTGTTCCGTCGTCCGGAAGTAACACGTCTCATAAAGAAATCAAATGACTTCGGTGCCGGCGGTGTCAGTGTGGCAATAGGTGAGCTGACCGACGGTCTTGACATATATCTGGACCGTGTACCAGTGAAATACTCCGGTCTCAACGCCACAGAACTTGCTATCAGCGAGAGTCAGGAACGTATGTCGGTAGTAGTCGAGGCTAAAGACATGGAGGAATTCATGCGTTACTGCCACGAGGAGAATCTCGAAGTGACACACGTAGCTGATGTCACCGACACGGGACGTATGCGTATGTTCTACGGTGACAAGACTGTGGCAGACCTCAGCCGCGAGTTTATCGACTCCGCAGGAGCACGCCACTATGCCGAAGCCACTATCGGCACTATAGAACCACGCGACCCGTTCGAACGTGAGGTGAAAGGCGACACCGTAAAAGAAAAGATACTGACCCTGCTTTCTGATGATAACGTAACTTCACAGAAGGGTCTGATAGAACATTTTGACTCGTCGATAGGTAAATCTACAGTCCTTATGCCGTTCGGCGGCAAAACACAAGGCACAGAAGTACAGGTATCGGTACAGAAATTGCCTGTAGGTAATCATCACACCGACACAGCCAGTATGATGGCTTTCGGCTTCAATCCTTATCTGATGAGCTGGAGTCCCTATCACGGAGCTGCCTACTCGGTAGTGGAAGCTGTGGCCAAAGCTGTGGCCGCCGGAGCTGACTACGAGCGTATGCGTTTCTCATATCAGGAATACTTCGAACGTATGCACTCGCGCCTGTCGTGGGGTAAGCCTCTTGCTGCTTTGCTTGGCACACTGCGTATGCAGACCGAACTCGGACTCGGTTCGATAGGCGGTAAGGACTCGATGAGCGGCACATTCGCCAATATCAGCGTACCTCCCACACTTATAGCTTTCGGCGTGGCACCGGTAGACAGTAGAAATGTCATCAGTCCGGAGTTCAAAGAGGCCGACAACTTTATCTATGTGGTACGTCATACACCTCTGCCTTCATTAATGCCTGATACCGACAGTCTGAAAGCCAACTATAAGATGCTGCACCGTCTTATAAGCGAAGGTACTGTCAAAGCAGCTTACGCACCCGGATTCGGCGGTATGGCTGAAGCGTTGGCAAAGATGAGTTTCGGTAACCGTATCGGAGCTGATGTACGTCTGAGCGAAGCCGACCTGTTTAATTATGGCAACGGTTCTATGATAGTGGAAAGTCATGACGTACTCGAGCTGCCCGGCTTCGAGCTTGTCGGTCGCACCACTTCTGACGGAGCACTGACTGTAAACGGTGAGAAAATCAGCATTGACGAAGCTTACGAAGCCAACCGTAGCCGTTTCACAGCTATATATCCTGACCGTACACCTCTGCGCGGCAAAGTAGAGAATGCCACTTCGGGCAGCAACACGACACGTTATGAAGGTGAAGCAAAGGAACATCCCGTAGTATATCTACCTGTATTCCCCGGCACTAACTGTGACTACGACATGACAGCCTCGTTCGAGCGCGAAGGAGCTAAGGTCACAACATCGGTATTCTGTAATCTTACACCGGCCGACATCGAGAAATCAACCGATGACATGGCTGCCCATATTGACGCTTGCGACATATTAGCGATAAGCGGTGGCTTCTCAGCCGGTGATGAGCCTGACGGCAGCGGTAAGTTCATCGCAAGTGTATTGCAGAATGACAAGGTTAAAGCCGCGATAGAACGTCTGCTGGAACGCGGAGGACTTATATTGGGTATCTGCAACGGTTTCCAGGCCTTAGTGAAATCAGGTCTGCTCCCTTTCGGCAAGATAGGCGAACTGACTTCCGACTCTCCTACCCTGTTCCGCAATGACATCAACCGTCACATATCACAGATAGTAAGCACACGTGTGGGCTCGGTAGCATCTCCGTGGCTGGAGGGTTTCAGTATAGGCGACCTACATTCGATAGCTGCTTCACACGGTGAGGGTAAGTTTGTAGCTTCAGCCGAACTTGCCGCACAGTTGCGTGCCAACGGTCAGATAGCCTTCCAATATGCCGATGCCGAAGGCGACGCCACTCTGGACTCACCGGCTAACCCTAACGGTTCTACCGAAGCAATCGAAGGTATCATTTCACCCGACGGACGTATACTCGGCAAGATGGGTCATTCGGAACGCTGGGCTGAAGGTCTGATGAAAAATATCGCCGGCAATAAAGAACAGAATATATTCCGCAATGCCGTCAACTATTTCAGAAAGAAGTAAAAATAACAATACCCGCAGAGTGTCTGAGGATATTCTGCGGGTAAAGAAAAAAGCACAAATGGCAAAGAGTTATGAAGCTTCGGGCGTTAATCTCGAAGCCGGCTACGAGGTAGTAAGCCGCATCAAGAAGCACGTAGCCTCAACCAACCGCCCGGGCTGCATGGGCAATATCGGCGCTTTCGGAGGTATGTTCGACCTCGGTTCTTTAGGCTACCGTCATCCGATACTTGTAAGCGGTACAGATGGTGTCGGCACAAAACTTAAACTGGCCTTCGCTCTCGACAAACATGATACTATCGGCATTGATGCTGTGGCTATGTGTGTCAACGACGTCTTAGCACAGGGTGCACAGCCGCTGGTATTTCTTGATTATGTAGCCGTAGGAAAGAATCATCCCGAAGTAGTCGAAGCTATAGTGTCAGGTGTGGCTGAAGGTTGCCGTCAGGCTGACTGCGCACTGGTAGGCGGCGAGACTGCCGAAATGCCGGGTATGTACGGTGAAGGTGAATATGACATAGCCGGTTTTACTGTAGGTGCTGTGGAGAAAGAACGTCTTATAGACTGCTCTAAGGTGGCAGAAGGCGATGTGCTTATCGGCGTGGCCTCAAGCGGTGTACACAGCAACGGCTTCAGTCTTGTGCGCAAAGTGATAGCCGATAATAATCTTGACCTCAATGCCCACTACGATGGTACCGGAGACAAAACGCTCGGCGAGGTACTGCTGACTCCGACTAAGATATATGTGAAACCTATACATAAGCTTCTTAAAGAAGTAGATGTACACGGGCTTGCTCATATCACTGGCGGTGGTTTTGACGAGAATATACCGCGTATCTTTAGCGAGGGCTTAGGTTTCGAGATAGAAGAAGGCACATGGGAAATACTGCCTGTGTTCGGCCTTTTGGAACGTTATGGCAAGATACCTCATCGTGAGATGTTCAATATCTTCAATATGGGTATCGGTATGGTAATTGCTGTAGCACCTGAAGATGTTGACAAAACACTTGAAATCCTCAACGCCGCCGGCGAACGTGCTACCGTGATAGGTAAAGTAATACGGGGCGAAAACGTAATAAAACCGCTCTGATGGAGACCCGACACAGAATAGCGGTCATGGCCAGCGGCAACGGCTCGAATTTCGAAGCCATCGCACAGGCTTGCGCCGATGGCCGTATAAATGCCGAAGTCGTACTGTGCGTGTGCGATTGTCCCGGTGCCGGTGTCATAGAACGTGCCGCACGCTTAGGTGTACCGATGCTCGTGGCTACTCCACGCGATTTCGGTTCAAAGGCCGCCTACGAAGCTATGTTAGCAGACCGACTTGATGCTGAAAAAGTTGAGTTAGTATGCTTAGCAGGTTATATGCGTATAGTCGGTCCGACACTGTTAGGTCGTTATGAAGGACGCATCATTAACATTCATCCCTCATTGCTTCCCGCCTTCCCTGGGGCACACGCTATAGCTGATGCCTTGGCTTACGGAGTAAAGGTGTACGGAGTGACAATACATTATGTGGATGCCGGTATCGACAGCGGCCGCATAATAGCTCAGGCGGCAGTGCCATACGAAGGGAACGATGCCGATGAACTGGAACCTATGATACATCGTACCGAACACCGGCTCTATGTGGATACTATTAACAGAATACTGAACGACAAGCAGAACAGACAGAATATATGAGAGCACTTATAAGTGTAAGCGATAAGCGCGGAGTCGTGGACTTCGCCCGTGAACTCAAACGGCTCGGCTGGGACATCATAGCCACAGGCGGTACGATGAAGGCCCTGCGCGATGCCGGTCTTGAAATTATCAATATCAGCGATGTCACAGGTTTTCCTGAAATATGCGAAGGCCGTGTCAAGACTCTGCATCCCAAGGTACACGGAGGTTTGTTAGGACGCCGTGACAGTGCCGAGCACATGGCTCAGTTGGCTGAGAACGGTATCGAGACTATCGAAATGGTATGCGTCAACCTCTACCCCTTTGAGGCTACTATTGCTAAGGAGGGAGTGACTATGGAAGAAGCAGTGGAAAATATTGATATAGGAGGTCCGTCAATGCTACGTTCAGCTGCCAAGAATTTCCGCGATGTAACTGTAGTCTGCGACCCCGATGATTACGGCCGTGTGCTTGACGAACTGCGTGCCGAAGGTCATACGAGCGAGGCCACACGTCTTCAGCTGTCAGCTAAAGCCTATACCCACACAGCAGAATACGATAGTCATATAGCCACATATATGCGCCGGGCTGCCGGTCTGGACGAAAAACTGTTCCTGACTTTCGATATCAAACAGACTCTGCGTTATGGCGAAAATCCTCACCAGAAAGCAGCTTTCTACCGCGCAGGTGAGGAAGTTCCTTATTCAGTGGCTTTTGCCCGTCAGCTCGGCGGTAAGGAGCTTTCATATAACAATATTCAGGATGCTAACGCAGCGCTCAGTATTGTGCGTGAGTTTGACGCACCTTTCTGCGTAGGCCTGAAACACATGAATCCCTGCGGTGCCGCTGTCGGTGCGGATCTGCGCGAGGCATGGACCAAAGCATACGAGGCTGATAAAGTCAGCATCTACGGCGGTATCGTAGCTATGAACCGCCCTCTTACAGGAGAAGTAGCTGAACTGATGAAGCCTATCTTCCTCGAAATCGTAATGGCTCCTTCTTTTGAACCGGAAGCCCTTGAAGTGCTTGGTAAGAAAAAGAATCTGCGTCTGTTGGAAGTCAATATGGACGATGCCCGTAAGCCGCAGCTTCAGTATGTAGGCGTGACCGGCGGTCTGCTTGTACAGGATAGCGACGTTGAGACTAAAGAAGTGACCGCCGATATGTGTGTCACTGAAGCTAAACCTAATGAGGTACAGCTGCGCGATATGAATTTCGGCTGGAAAGTGGTGAAGCATGTCAAATCAAATGCCATTGTGGTTGTGAAAGACGGTGCCACAGTCGGTGTCGGAGCCGGACAGATGAACCGTGTCGGCTCGGCTGAGATAGCACTCGAACAAGCCAAAGCTGCCGGTATCACTGAAGGTCTTGTATTGGCTTCAGACGGCTTCCTGCCTTTTGGCGATACTGTCGAATTGGCAGCCCGTTACGGTGTGACTGCCATAGTACAGCCCGGAGGAAGCATACGCGACGAAGATTCTATAAAGACAGCCAACGAGAAAGGTATTGTCATGCTCTTTACCGGTATGCGTCACTTTAAACACTGATAGGCATTATGGCAGCAGATAAAAAAGTAATGGTAGTAGGCAGCGGAGGACGCTGCCATGCCATAGTTGACGCTCTGTCGCGTTCGCCACAGGTGGCTAAAATATATTGTGCTCCCGGCAATGCAGGTATAGCCGAACAAGCCGAGTGTGTTCCTATAGGTGTCACCAATATAGACGCTCTTGTAGGTTTTGCCCGTGACAACGGTATAGATATGACAATAGTCGGTCCTGAGGCTTCGTTAGCCGAGGGAATTGCTGACCGTTTCGAGGCTGAGGGATTGAAGATATTCGGTCCTACTAAGAAAGCTACCCGTATAGAAAGTAGTAAAGAGTATGCTAAACAGCTCATGGAGCGCCACAATATACCGACTGCGGGTTACAAAGCATTCGATAACTACGACGAGGCTTGGGAATATGTCAAATCACGTCCTCTGCCCGCAGTGGTAAAATATGACGGTCTGGCGGCCGGTAAAGGTGTTGTGGTCGCCACTACATACATGGAGGCTGAGGCAGCTCTGCGCGATATGCTTCTTGATTCTGCTTTCGGTGACGGCAGAGTGGTGATAGAAGACTTCCTTGACGGACCGGAGTTTTCATTTATGTGTGTGGTGTCAGGACGTAAAGTTTATCCCTTGGCTGTAGCCCAGGACCATAAGCGTGCATACGATGGCGATAAGGGTCCGAACACCGGCGGTATGGGTGCCTATTCACCGGTACCGTTCGTTACTGAAGAAGTACGTCAGACAGCACTTCATGATATAATGCAGCATACAGCCGACGCTATGGCTGATGAAGGTGTACCTTTCAAGGGTGTGCTCTACGGAGGGCTGATACTGACGGATGAAGGCCCGAAAGTAATTGAATTCAATGCCCGCTTCGGAGACCCTGAGACAGAGGTCGTGCTGCCGCGTCTGGAAAGTGACATCTACGAACTCTTTGACGCCGCCTGCGAAGGACGTGACTGTCCCACTCAGTGGAGTGACGATGCCTGCTTAGGTATCGTTATGGCTTCGGAAGGTTATCCCGGCAGCTATCCCAAAGGTGCTGTAATAGAAGGACTCGACAAAGTGGGTTGCAAGGTTTACCACATGGGCACAGCTCGTAAGGATGGTAAGATTGTGACTGCCGGAGGCCGAGTGCTGATGATAGTAGGTCGTGGTTCTGACCTGCCGGAAGCACGTATGGACGCGCTTGAAGGTGTAAGACTGATAGAATGTGCCACATTGTTCAATCGTACTGATATAGGACATCAGGCGGTGGAAATAGAAAAATAATCAACGAAAGTAACAGAACAATATGATAATAAGTGGAAAAGACCTGGCAAAGCGTATCAAGAGCGATATAGCCGCTCAGGTGCCTGGACTGACCGAGAAATACGGCCGTGCTCCTCATCTGGTAGTGATACTGGTAGGCGAGGATCCCGGCAGTGTATCGTATGTGACAGGTAAAGCTCGTGACTGCGAAGAGGTAGGTTTTAAGAACACCACACTGCGTTATCCCGACACTATAAGCGAAGAGGAACTTCTTGATGTGGTACGCCGTCTGAATGCTGACGATGATGTGGACGGACTGCTTGTACAGCTGCCATTGCCTAAACATATATCCGAAGCTAAGGTGATAGAGACAATAGCCAAAGAGAAAGATGTCGATGGTTTTCATCCGCTCAATGTAGCTGCTCTTTGGCAGAAACAACCTTGTCTGCTGCCATGTACACCTAAGGGCATCATACGTATGCTCGACGAAGCAGGAGTAGAGATAGAAGGCAAAAATGCTGTGGTGATAGGCCGAAGCAATATCGTGGGTCTGCCGGTGTCAAAGCTTCTGCTTGACCGTAACGCCACAGTTACCATAACCCACAGCCGCACACGTAATCTAGGCGATATTACAAGTAAAGCCGACATATTGGTAGTGGCTATAGGACGTCCGAAATTCGTGACTGCCGACATGGTAGGCGAAGGAGCCGCTGTTATCGATGTAGGTGTTAACCGTGACCCTGAGACAGGCAAACTCTGCGGTGATGTGGATTATGAAGCCTGCAAGGACAAAGCTTCGGTCATAACACCGGTACCCGGCGGTGTAGGTCCGATGACCCGTGCCTGCCTTATGGAGAATACTCTGGAGTGCTATCTCAACAAATTCGCCAATAAATAAACAGAAACTACCTGACTACATAATGATAGAAAGATACGGAAGAGACGTGATGCGTCGCGTCTGGACTGAACAGAATAAATTTGACGCCTACCTCAAGGTAGAGCTTCTTGCTGCCGAAGCATGGCGCGAATTAGGCGTGGTACCCCCTGAGGATATTGAGAAACTCAATGCCAAAGCTACCTTCGATATAGCCCGCATAAAGGAAATAGAGGAACAGACACGCCATGATATAGTGGCCTTCACACGCGCCGTGAGCGAAAGTCTCGGTGAGGAACGTAAGTGGGTACACTACGGTCTTACCAGTACCGACGTGGTTGATACAGCTAATGGTTACCTCTTCAAACAGGCTGACGAAATAATTAAGGACGACCTGCGCCGCTTTGCCGATATGCTGAAGCGTCAGGCCCGTAAATACAAATATACTCCCTGTATCGGCCGTACACACGGTATACATGCTGACATAACCTCATTCGGACTGAAGTGGGTGCTGTGGCATGAGGAAATGCGCCGTAATATAGAACGCTTCGATCGTGCTGCAAGCGGTGTCGAAGTAGGTAAGATAAGCGGTGCTGTGGGAAACTTCGCTAATATTCCTCCTTTTGTACAGGATTATGTATGCGAGCATCTCGGCATAGACAGTGCAAACATATCGACACAGGTCATACAGCGTGACCGTCATGCCTACTATTTAGCTACAATAGCTCTTATAGGCGCCACTATCGAACAGATGGCTATGGAAGTGCGTAATCTTCAGCGCACCGAAGTACATGAAGTGGAAGAGGCTTTCGGTAAAGGCCAGAAGGGTTCGAGTGCCATGCCTCACAAGCGTAATCCTATCAGCAGCGAGAATATGTGCGGCTGTGCCCGTGTGTTGCGCGGTTACATGGCTACTGCATACGAGAATGTGGCTCTCTGGCACGAGCGTGATATTTCACACTCGGCTACTGAGCGTATCATCATGCCCGATGCCACAATCCTCCTCGACTATATGCTTAACCGCATGATGGGTATACTCGAGAATCTCGTAGTCTTCGAAGACCGTATGAAGCAGAATATCTACATGACCAACGGTGTCATTTTTGCCCAGCGTGTCATGAACGCTCTTATAGGTAAAGGCTTCGCTCGCGAAAAAGCATACGATACTGTTCAGCCAATAGCTATGAAGGCTATGAGTACAGGGGCTTCCTATCAGGACTTGCTTCGTCAGAACGAAATCGTGATGTCGGCTCTTACTCCTGAAGAACTTGACGCCTGCTTCACGCTCGACTACTACATGAAGAATGTGGACCACATATACAAACGTAATAAAATAGAGGAGGACTGATTATGTCAGAACGTTTAGTCGTCATCGGCTCGCAGTGGGGCGATGAGGGTAAAGGTAAGATAACCGACTACTTCGCATGTCGTGCCGACATGGTAGTACGCTATCAGGGCGGTAACAACGCTGGTCATACCGTTGTGTTTGACGGTAATAAGTATGCTCTGCAGAGCATACCGTCGGGTATCTTCAATCCTAAGACGGTCAACATCATGGGCAACGGCATGGTCATAAATCCTGTGTCGGTAGAAGCCGAACTGAAGCGTCTGCATGAACAGGGCGTCACCGACTATCAGCTTTATATCTCTGATCGTGCAGCTATGGTAATGCCTTGGCACGCTGACCTTGACGGTGCATACGAGGCTATGAAAGCCGGTAAACTCATCGGTACAACAAAGAAAGGCATAGGTCCGGCTTATACTGACAAATATAGCCGTATCGGCCTGCGTATGGGAGACCTTCTCGAACCGGAATACTTCGCCGAGCGTCTGCGTGGAGCTCTTGAACAGAAGAACCTTGAACTGCGTGCTCTCGGACTTAAGGAGTACGATTTTGACGAAGTGTATAAGCAGTATATGGATATAGCCGGCCGTATAGGTCATTTGATATGCGATACTTCGGACATGGTGAACAAGGCTCTTGAAAGTGATAAGAAGGTACTCTTTGAGGGCGCTCAGGGCATGATGCTCTGTATCGACCACGGCACATATCCATACGTCACTTCTTCTACTCCATCGGCTGCCAGTGTACCTGTAGGTGCAGGTGTGGCGCCGAAGTGGATAGACAATGTACTCGGTGTAGCTAAATCGTATTGCACCCGTGTAGGTGAAGGTCCGTTCCCGACCGAGCTTTTCGACCAGCGTGCACACGACATACGTGAGCGCGGCCATGAATACGGTACTGTTACAGGACGTCCTCGCCGTGTGGGCTGGTTTGACGCTGTCGTAGCCCGTTACACCAGCCGTCTGGCCGGTATCAACTACTGGGCACTGATGTTGTTTGATGTGCTGTCCGGATTGGATAAAGTGTGTATCTGCGTGGGTTACGAGTGTGACGGTAAGATGCTTGAAACTCCGCCTTCGACTATAAGCAAACTGGCTAAATGCAAACCGGTGCTTATAGAGATGGAAGGTTGGAATGAGGACGTCAGCGGTGCCCGCAGCTTTGATGAACTGCCTGAGGCGGCCAAAGCCTACGTGCATAAGATAGAGGAAGTCACCGGTGTGCCTGTGGGCATAATATCCGTAGGTCCTGACCGCCAGCAGACTATAATAGTAGACGAGAAACTGAAAAACTTCTAACAAACAATAGCCATCATAATGTCTTTTATCGAAGAAAAAATAGCACAGGAAGGTGTCACCTTTGACGATGTGCTGCTGATTCCGGCTTATTCGGAGGTTATTCCGAGCCATGTAAAGACCGCGACACGCTTCTCGCGTAATATCGGTCTTAACATTCCCATCGTGTCGGCCGCCATGGACACGGTTACTGAGTATGAGATGGCTATTGCCATAGCCCGTCAGGGTGGTATAGGTGTTATTCACAAGAATATGTCTATCGAAGCCCAGGCTGCACAGGTGCGTAAGGTAAAACGTGCCGAGAGCGGTATGATTTTCGACCCGGTGACAATAACCGGTGAGGAAACTGTAGGTGATGCTCTGCGTCTGATGAAGGAAAATCATATAGGCGGTATACCTGTAGTTGACTCTGAACGTCATCTGGTGGGTATCGTCACGAACCGTGACCTGCGCTTCCAGACCGATATGAACCTTCCTATCTCGGAAGTCATGACCAAAGACAATCTTGTGACTACTACTTCGCCTGACCTTACCGAGGCCGCCGGTATACTGTTACGTCATAAGATTGAGAAACTGCCGGTGGTTGACGCCGAGGGTAAACTGGCCGGTCTTATCACTTATCGTGACATAACCAAGATAAAGGATTATCCCGAAGCGTGTAAGGACGAAAAGGGTCGCCTGCGTGTGGCTGCCGGTGTCGGTGTGACAAGTGATACTCTGAAGCGTGTTGAGGCTCTTGTCGAGGCTGGTGTCGATGCTATAGTCATAGATACCGCTCACGGTCATTCGGCAAATGTGGTTAATACTCTTAAGGCTGTCAAAGAAGCTTTCCCGCAGATAGACGTGCTTGTAGGCAACATCGCCACTGCAGAGGCAGCTGAGTATCTTATTAAGGCCGGTGCCGACGGTATTAAGGTGGGTATCGGTCCGGGTTCTATATGTACTACCCGTATTGTAGCCGGTGTGGGTGTACCGCAGCTGACAGCTATCTTCGATGCCGCTAAGGTTGCCCATGCACATGGTATACCTGTTATAGCCGACGGCGGTCTGCGCTATTCAGGCGATGTTGTCAAGGCACTTGCGGCCGGCGGTGACGCTGTGATGATGGGTTCGATGCTGGCCGGTGTCGAGGAGTCACCGGGTGAGACTATTATATACAATGGTCGTAAGTTCAAAGCTTATCGCGGTATGGGTTCGATAGAGGCTATGCAGGCCGGTTCTAAGGACCGTTATTTCCAGTCGGAACAGACCGATTCAAGCAAGTTCGTTCCCGAGGGTATCGTAGCACGTGTGCCTTATAAGGGTACTCTAAGCGAAACTGTCTATCAGCTTATCGGCGGTCTGCGCTCGGGTATGGGCTATTGCGGTGCCAAAGATATAGACGCCCTGCACAACGCTAAGTTCGTACGTATCACTTCGGCAGGTGTCGCTGAGAACCATCCTCATGACGTGACAATCACCAAAGAGGCTCCTAACTACACACGCGGCGAGTAAATCACTGATAAATGCTCGCGCAATAAATACGATATATGCAGAAAATACTTATAATAGATTTCGGCTCACAGTACACTCAGCTTATAGCACGTCGCGTGCGTGAGCTTAATGTGTACTGTGAGATACATCCTTACAACAAGATACCGGTTATTGATGAAGATGTACGCGGTGTCATACTGTCGGGTAGTCCGTACTCGGTACGTGATGCTGAGGCTCCTAAACCTGATATAAGCCATATAAAAGGTCATTTGCCTTTGCTCGGTGTCTGCTACGGTGCTCAGCTTCTCGCTATGGAGTACGGTGGCGAGGTACATGGGGCTCCGAGCCGTGAGTATGGCCGTGCCATGCTGACGGTAGTAGCTCCCGAAGACCCGCTGATGAAAGACGTGCCTTCGCCTACACAGGTGTGGATGTCGCACGGTGATACGATTACCTCTGTTCCGGAGAATTACGAGATAATAGGTAGTACCGACAATGTGCGTGTAGCTGCTTATCATATAGCCGGAGAACTGACATGGGGTATACAGTTCCATCCTGAGGTTTACCATTCAACTGACGGCACACAGCTGCTTTCAAATTTTGTATTGGGTATCTGTGGTTGTGACGGTTCTTGGAGTCCTGCATCGTTTATCGAGACAACCGTAGCCGAACTGAAGGCTAAGTTAGGCGACGACCGTGTGATACTCGGTCTGTCAGGTGGTGTCGATTCGTCGGTAGCTGCCGTACTTCTGAACCGTGCTATAGGCGACCATCTAACCTGTATCTTTGTTAACAACGGTCTGCTGCGTAAGAACGAGTTTAACGATGTGTTAGCTTCCTACAAGGACATGGGCCTTAACGTAATAGGTGTCGATGCTTCAGAGAGATTCTATGCTGACCTTAAAGGTGTAACCGATCCTGAACAGAAGCGTAAGATTATAGGCCGTGATTTCGTCGAGGTGTTCAATGAGGAAGCTCAGAAGATAGAGGGTGCCCGCTGGTTAGCGCAAGGCACTATCTATCCTGATGTTATAGAGTCGATATCTGTCAACGGTCCTTCGGCTACTATCAAATCGCATCACAACGTCGGTGGTCTGCCTGAGAAGATGAATCTGAAGATTGTCGAACCGCTGCGCTTACTCTTTAAGGACGAAGTGCGTCGTGTAGGCCGCGCTTTAGGTATCGACCCGGCTTTGTTAGGACGTCACCCCTTCCCGGGCCCTGGCTTAGGCATCCGTATACTCGGCGAAGTGACTGCCGAAAAAGTACGCGTGTTGCAGGAAGCTGATAAGATATTCATTGATGGTCTGCGTCGTGAAGGTCTCTACGACAAAGTATGGCAGGCAGGTGTGATGCTGCTGCCTGTCCAGAGCGTAGGCGTTATGGGTGATGAACGCACCTACGAAAGCTGCTGCGCTCTGCGTGCTGTCATCTCTACTGATGGTATGACAGCCGACTGGGTACATCTACCCTACGAATTCCTTGCCAATGTCAGCAACGAAATCATCAACAAAGTACGTGGCATCAACCGCGTAGTCTACGACATCTCGTCGAAACCACCAGCCACAATTGAGTGGGAATAATCTATATATTGATGAAATTAAAGATGCTGAGTCAAAACGAGACGATTCGTTTTGACTCAGCATCTTTAACTTTGACAGTCTGGATATTAAAATATTTCTCTATTAAGAATATTTTGACTAATTTTGAGATATCAAGTATAAAGCGAATATAGATACATATATTTATCATGAAATTAATCGAAATCAATATTGAGCGTATAATTGAAATCTGTAAACGGTTTCATGTAAAACATCTTTGGGTCTTCGGTTCTATTCTTACGCCTCGCTTTTCCAATAATAGCGATATTGATTTTTGTGTTGATTTTGATTCTGAAAGTATCCCTCTTTTAGATTATGCTGATAATTTCTTTGATTTTCAGTACGCGATGGAAGATTTATTCAAACGACGGATTGACCTTACGGAAGATAGTGCTGTAAATAATCCGTATTTCAGAAAAGAATTAAATTCTACACGTAAATTAATTTATGGATAGTCCCCTTCCTAAATTTCTGACTGATATAATTAATTCTATTCAGGAAATTGATTCTTTTTTTGAATTATACCCGCGCAGGTTTGATACTTTTTGCGCAAATATAATGCTTCGGCGCGCTATTCTTATGAATATAGCAATTATTGGTGAAGCAACTAACAGAATTCTCAAAATTAATCCTGAAGTCGCTATCACCAATGCTAGAAAAATTGTTGATACACGCAATTACGTAATTCATGGTTATGACAGTCTGCGTCCGGAGATGATATGGGCTATAGTTATAAATCATCTTCCATTATTAAAGAAAGAAGCAACAGCTATACTTTTAAAGTTAACTGAAGATAGTGAATTAAGATAGAGTCGTATTAAAGTTTTTCGGCGTGAGCAACGTGACTACCATCTTCAATAAATTTCTCTACGCGGGTAATGGCAGGTTTACCGGATGTATCCGCTTGAGACTTGTCCTGCGCGAAGATCGGGAGGGTAAGCGCTAAGGCTATCGGCAATATGATTGCGATAATAAGAAACGTCCTGCTGAAACGACGTGTCATAAGAGATGATCGGAGTGTCATAACAAGTGTGTTTTAATCATAGTAAATTATAAAAAGGTCTCTCTAAGTAAAATGTGTTTACATTGACAACGTCAAAACCTATCTGTTGGTTTAATGATAAATAGAAACAGTATTCCCGTCAGACAT
>CAMWVA010000017.1 GCA_947177575.1 uncultured Porphyromonadaceae bacterium
TACTCCCTAGAGTGCGTCGGCAGCGTCAGATGTGTTTAAGAGACATGTAAAGTTATATAGTTGGCTAATAGTTATTTGACTTTAGGAGGCGAAAAAAGTTAAAAAAAAGTATCTCGAAAATTTGGTGCATATCAATAAAAAGTCGTAACTTTGCATCGCTTTAATCAAGAGCCCCTATCACTAATGCTTCAGCAAGGTGATGTTAGTATTAGGCAGCTGAGGCTGTTATGGTATGATTCTCTTTAAAAAAAGAGGACTATTCCCCCAAATTAATACTGGTTGGTCTTGATGAAGCTTTGTCACTCGGGGTGTAGCTCAGCCCGGTTTAGAGTACGCGTCTGGGGGGCGTGTGGTCGCAAGTTCGAATCTTGTCACCCCGACCGAGTGTAAGACACTGACTTTCGGTTCAGTCCGCAGTCAGTGTCTTATTTTTTTATGTAGGTCTTCTTTGTCTATATATGTCTTTCCCATATTTTCACATATATAATTTATCTGCTTACTCTTTTTCGACTATACGTAAGGGAGTAGTTAGCGTTATATGGAGGTATTTTCTTACCTTTATAATATTATTGATATTATGTGTGCCCGCTGTTGCACGTTTGAATTCTGAAAACATACGCATTTATACTCCTGAAGTTACCGTAGATAAAGCTACAGTGATAGTGGAAGTGGAAACTCCGCATCATGAATTGTCTCATGGATGTCTTAAATGTAAGATTGTCGAAAGTACAGGAACAGTTGTGGCTGAATCTGTTTACTGTTATGATGAAGGCAATTTTGGTGACCTGAAGCTGCCGTCTATAGAAATCAATATGCCTTTATTATGGAGTCTTGAAGCACCAACGCTATATACTGCCCGTTTGGAACTATGTTCGACTTCCGGTAAAATAGAACAAAGTGTTGAGATACCGTTTGGTATACGGGAAGTAGAGTTTTCAAATGTTTTCGGTATGAAAATGAATACTCATAAAGTACCTTTGCGTGGTGTCGAACTGGAACGTAACTTCATGACTGCGGTCACTCCTGCTGAAGCTATTGCAGCTCTTAAAAACTTGGGCTGCAATGCCGTAATGTTACCTGCCGATATGGTACTCGAACGATGGCTTGATGCCTGTGACCGTCAAGGTATGATGGTAATAGGCAGACTTTACGATACATGGGACGATAAAGGGACTGACCGTTGGTCTGCGGCATGGCAACGCGATGTGGCGGCGTGGACAAAGGAAGTACGCAATCATCCCTCGGTGATAATGTGGCATCTCGGTGATGCTCCTGAAGTAACTTGTTCTGTACCGTTTGACGATGGCGGTGTGACACCGGTACGTCTTATGGGTGTGTTGCTGCGCCGTTACGATATGGGACGCCCTGTATCAGTAGGTGTTAACTGTGCAGATACAGTAGCGCCGGCTTTGCTGCTCGAACCTGATGTAGTCGCTAACCGTGCAGATTATGCCGGAGCTACGCATACATGGCGTGCAACACGTCCTTGGCTTATAACTTTACATACCGATGCTTCGGTAAGTGATGTAGCCGGTTATCCTCTTACTGAAGCACAAGGCGATGTCGGTATCTTGCTTTCCGGTATTGACGGTCTGTTTGATGAGACTGGCTCATGGGACGGCTGGAAGCTGAGCCGTGATGGTAAATGGCTCAGTACGCTGTGGAATACCGACCCTGTACTGTATATTCTGGCAGGAGAATGTGAACTTGATGAACCAGAGGTAAATTTCGGTACTAATGTCCGCACCGATGTAGAGATTCTCTCTAACGCCGAACGTATAGACCTAACACTTGATGGTCGCTTACTCGGCACACGTGTCAACCATACAGATGACCCGGCCCGTATCAACCGTATGGTATGGGAACAGATTCGCCTTACACGCGGCACTCTCGAAGCCGTCGCCCACATGCCCGACGGTAGACTCGTGCACCACACCGTCATACTGAAATAATAAAGACAAGAGGGTAGTGTTAACTGTTAAAAAACTTTGTCAGTAGAACAGAATTTAATACCTTTGCAAAGTTGAACTGATCTCCGTATAAATAGATTCTTAAAAAGAAGCTTTAAAACTGTTACTCTCACTATTCTCAGGATAGCTCGGTAATGATTTGTGGCTTTTGGCTTGAGCTTTTTAATGTCTTTACCAACAAAAGAAGATTCAGTTACATAATACAAGTATTCTTAATCAAACATTTTATTACATGAAACTTGACAAATTAGGTTATGCCGTCGTTGCACTTGCTATGCTTGCCGGCTGTTCAGACAATGATCCAGATCCGGTAGATAATCCCGATGGCCCTCAGGGTTCCGGAGAGATGACGGAAATGTCGCCCGAAGAGAGTAAAGAATTTCTTACTGCCACAAGTACAGAGTTTCTGAATCTGTTTAACCCTTCCGATCAATCAGAAGCGATTGAGGTTGCTGCCTATTTTCAGAAAGTTTATGGCGATTTTGATATGCCACAACAGTTCAGAGATCTTGAAGAGGTACGTTATGCTTCACCGGCTAAGTATTTTCGTGCAATACATCGTGCCGCCTCCGGTGATGTCGATGCTCTGACACGTGCCGCCTATACCTATACGTATCATATCAATTTCGACCGTTTTGCAGGTAAATATGAACCTGTGTCCTCACGAGAGGAATGGGTGAAAACAGGTGATTCGAAAGATATCATATTTGTATTTACCGATGGTAATAATCGACAGTGTGAGTTGAAGGCATCCAAAGGTGCAGGTACTTCTGATTTTGACTATTCCTATACTGATGAAGGGGATGGGTATTATGACGATGAAACATACAACTATTATCTTTCGATACCTAAAGAGATAAAAGTTACCCTTACTGTCGGCGGAAAAGTACTTGCCGATTCAAAGGTTGTATCAGATATTAATGTAAACGGACATTCTCTCCGGATGGAAACGACAGCAACATTATGTAATCTTACAGTAAATGCGGCTGTGAACGGTACAGATATTAAGGTGCAGGCTAATATGGAGGCTTATGTGTCCGGAAAGAAAGCTCTGTCTTCGTATGCTACTGTCAACGGTCACGATCTCTGCAATAAAAATAAGATAGAGGATCTTATTGACAGAGATGATGCTGATTACATGCTCTCTTCAATGCTTACTGATGGTGAGTGTGGTGGTGATGTGCTTGGCAAGGTACAGGTATACGGTCAGATGAAATACTATAAAGGTATGGTCGATGATTTGGATAATTACTGGGGTAGCTATAACTATGGGAGTAAGAACGAAGCAAAAATAGCCTGTGAGCAAGTGTGTGACAAACTTAATGCAAATGTAAAAACTCAGATGCGCTATAATGGCACCGCCACTGATCAAGCTACTCTTGTTTTTGTTCCATATCTTTATGATTGGAGCTATGACTGGGAATATGCATTGGAGGCTAATCTCCTCTTTCCTGACGGCACAACCTATTCTGTTGACAGCTACTTTGATAAATTCACTACCGTCACTAATAAATGGGAGGCTCTTATAGATGCCTATGACAGAGCGTGGAGTAATGCCCTGCCCCGCCGATAAATACTTATATTACTGTTAAGTGAGGATATGTTATAGTAATAACGGACACAGTAGTACAAAGTTAACCAACTTTGTACTACTGTGTCCGTTATTACTTCTATTGTATGCTGAGGCAGTATGGCCTCATGAAAATACTGATTCTGTAAGTATAAGTCTACCTGAAGTAGTAGTCAGACAACAAGTACGTAAGGCAATCAGATCAGATGATAAAGGCGGAGCAACAATCAATATATCTGATCTTTCTCTTTTGAATCGTACTTTCGGAGAATATGATATAGTAAATAGTCTTAAGCTCCTTCCCGATGTGGAAGCTGGAAGTGATTACGGTTCTGGAATAGTGGTGAACGGTGCGGAGCCATCACAGACTCAATATTTTATTGATAGAGCTCCGGTGATATTTCCATATAGATTCGGTGGCGTATTTTCTACATTTAATTCTTCTCATTTTTCTAAAGCAAGTTTCTCACGCCATACCGGTTCCGACGTTCTTCCCGGTCTGGGAGGGACTATCGAACTTATTTCCAGGACTAATTATTCAAAAAAAACAGACGGAATAATTAATGTCGGTATGACTGCGTCCTCAGTATCACTTGCTAAGTCGATCAATGAAAAAATATATATAGGAACCTCTGCAAGAATATCTTATATAGATCAACTGTATGGTCAATGGCTTAAATCTTCAAACAATACACTTAGATGGAGTTTCGAAGATATTAATTTTACTGTAGCCACGAAATTCTCTGAAACCAATGAAGTCAAATTATCA
Source organism: uncultured Porphyromonadaceae bacterium (assembly GCA_947177575.1). Lineage (GTDB taxonomy): Bacteria > Bacteroidota > Bacteroidia > Bacteroidales > Muribaculaceae > Lepagella. The sequence continues at coordinate 4,310 of CAMWVA010000017.1, forward strand.
GCTTTTACCAATACCGACTGTGTTGGGTATGAGGATTCCAATTACGGTATGGATACAAGAATGAGATGGACTAATTCTCTATTGAATTTATCGTGGCGTCATACTGGTAAAAATACCCTGACTGCAGGTATTTATTATACAGGCTTCTCCAATACGCTGAATCTTGAGACTCCTCAGTTTGAACTGAAAGCTCCCTCAAAGGTAGGTAGTGTGGGTATGAACATTACACTTTCAACCCCGGTTAGCTATAGTGAATGGGACTGGCAGTTTGGAGGCAGTGGCGCTTTTTATTCTCTTACGCCACAGTGGGCTGTCATGACGATGACGCAATCATTAGGAGGCGGTTTTGAAGACAGGGCCTCCGGACGACTGTCACAATACGCTGGCTTTATGCAGGCTTTCGGTAAACTGACGTGGCATCTTGTTCCAAAACGGTTTGTCATCAGTGCGGAAACAGGTCTTGGAGTTATTCTTTCCGAGACTTCGGGTATTGACAGATATTGTCGTCCTATAATAACTCCCGCCTTACATTTTGAGTGGCTTATGCCTAAAGGTAGTCTGTTACTTACAGGAGGACTATATTCTCAGTTTCTACATCAGATCGGTTTTTCAGAATTAGGTCTTGCTTCTGACTTCTGGGTGGCTGCTTCTGATAAATCGCCCTTACAGAACGCACGTACTGCCTCAATAACATGGGTGCATTCTCTTCCTGTATCGGGTCTAAAACTTGAGACTTCTTTATATTATTCACTGGTCAATAATCAGACTGAATATGAGGGTCTGGTTATGGAGGTAATTGATACTGATTATAACCCTTTTACGCATCTTGTTATTTCGGATGGGTATAATTTCGGTGGTAATATAGCCTTAAATCGTGAGTTTGGTAATATAACGGGCGGTATAAGTTATTCATATTCTTCGGGTAGACGCCACATTAAAGGTGAACATGATAATTGGCGTGCACGTCATGCCGCGGGCAATGTAGTGAATGCCAATATAGTGTGGAATGAAGGACATCATTGGGTAATCTCAGCCTCTTTCCGTTATTCATCCGGACGCTGTTATACACCTGTAAATGCTCTTTATCTTATCGGAGGTAATATCGCTATGGAGTATGGTAGACGTAATTCTTCACGTCTGCCTTCCTATCAACGTCTGGATCTTGGCGGAAGTTACTTTTTTTTTACAGGAGGTAAGGTGCCATTACGTCATATTGTCAATGTGTCATTATTGAATGCCTATGGTCATCGTAATGTGGAGATGCAATACTTTGTTCTTAATTCTGAAAAAGGTGCTTACTCTCTCAAAAAACTCTATTCTCTTTACCGATTTATTCCGTCACTTAGTTACACTATAGAATTCTGAGAAATTATGAAGATTAAAACTATATTTCACGGATGTTGCAGTACAGGCATGGCGGGTGTACTGTTTTTATGGTGTACCGGCTGCGATGAACCGTCTGTTACAGTACCTTCCATGCCTGTTATAGAGGGATACATAAGTAGCGAAGGTTATCCATCAGTATTATTTTCTTCTTCTGTTGTCCCGGGTACTGACGGTAACTTTTCCGAAAGTGTTATAAACTGGGGAAAGGTAAGTGTCTCCGACGGTAAACGAGAGGTAATTCTGACAGGTAGAGTTGATGATACCTATATGCCTCCTTTCCGTTACTATTCTTTTGACCTTATAGGTGAGCCGGGTAATACATATACTGTCAGAGCGGATTATAAACAGTTTCATGCTGAGTCAAGTTGTACTATGCCCTATCCAACGACTATTGATAGTATAACGTTGGCAGAAACGGAAGTTGATTCGTTACGTGCAGCTTCTTTACATTTCACTGCTCCCGATGATGTGCCTGCCTACTATTATCTTACTATGAATGATAATGATAGGCATTCTCATCCTCAACCTTGTATGTTAGGTACATTTAAAGCCGAGACACCCAGTAGTCACTGTATCGTAGCAGTATGGAAACCTAAATCTAAAATAGAAAGCGTTAAGTATGTGCCTCAGCTTAGAATTGGTGATGAAGTGACAGTACATCTTAACCGTGTACCTGAGGAAGTGTATAATTTCTGGAATGCTTATGACAACATGATTATGTTCTCTACCTCACCGTTTATCTCTACAGATGCCGCTTTGCCTACAAATATAAAAAATGGTCTTGGTATATGGTGTGTGCAGGCTACTTCCAGCCTTGCATTGACTGTAAAGTGAAAGGGTAGATGAATTAATAACTTCATTTTATGTGTCTATAATTTTTAAGTACTACTTATTATTTATAGGATTTGAGAATTTAGAAGACTTTTGTTATCTTTTACTAGTTTATCACTACTTATGTAATGATAAATTTCCGGCTTTACTTTATGCTAATATAGAAAACCGAGCATCCATAACGGAATCCTGTTACCTATGCAGCTTTCCTCTTCATCTACAACTACGAAACTGTCGGGTAAATCAGCGATTTGTCGGAAAGTTTTGTTTTTGCCACCTACTTCAAACAGATATTTTTCATCAACAAGAAAATCTCCTGTCGGCGGCTCATAGATAGTATAATGAGGTGCAAGCATTGAGGCCGCAAAAGTTTCTCTTATTGTACCTGTGTCGTTAGTACTGCTGAGAGCAGCCATTATGTCTGTGTTATCGAACAGTATTTTATTAGGTTTGGCCACTGATTTAGGTGATCTCCAACCGCTATAGAGATTACGTGTTATTGCACCCTTATCCAACAAATCGAACATTTTGATTATAGTGTTTCTTGAAACTTGGATTTTCTGGCTGAGTGACTGTACGTTAAGAGTGAAGGGTACTTCTTTAGCCATTATGTAAAGAAGATGTCTTAATTTATGAAGAGTTTCATAATCAACGGTTTCTACCAAAGGAATATCACGGTTTATTGATGTGTCAAGCAATCGTTCTATTCTGCCATAATACTCTTCCTTTGTGCCGGTTGAGTAAAACGGATAATAACCCTGACCTATATAACGTCTGAATAAAACAAGAACTTTTTCAGGTAATAGATTAATTATTTCCCATTCCTTGCTATGTGTACTGTCAAGAATTTCCTTTATGTTTACTGACGGAATGTCTGCTATCCTTTCGAATTTCAGAAATTCTCTGAAAGACAGACCGTATAATTGATATGGTAGGCATCTACGGCTCAGGTCGGCTAAGGCTGAATCGAGATGAATCATTGATGAACCTGTAAAGGCTACATGGTAATCAGGATAGGAATCATATATATTTTTTAGTTCCTGTTGCCAATTGCCTGTATAACGATGTATTTCATCTAAGTATAGATGTGTACCTCCATGGTCATAATGATAAGATGCTAAATCAATGATACGATTGTCGGTAAACCAAAGATTGTCACATGAGACATAAAGGGCTTTTCCGATAGGTCCGAAAGCGGAACTTATATGTTGTAACAACATTGTAGTCTTACCTACACCACGTGCACCCTTAATCATTATAAGGCGGTCGTCCCAGTTTACTTCATTGTAAAGATATCTAAACGTATCCATCTGTACCGTCTTTACCAACCGTTGTGAAGTACGAATAAGATTGTCCATAAATATATGTTTTTCGCGAATTTACAAAAAGTGCTCTTTCCAGACAACACTTTTTAGCAAAAGTGTTGTCTGGAAAGAGCACTTTTTAAATTGAAAAAGTTAAAAATCATAGTTGCCGGAACAAAAACTGTCAGGTGTTGTTATGTAGGTATATCGGCTGACGGAGATATGCTGAAGCCGGTTAGCAATTGAAACACAACTGAAACACTAATCATACTATGACTTCACTTCGCTCATTTCTCTCTCTGCTCGGCATGACGCTGGCTACTGCCACTACAGCTTTTGCCGCTACTCCCTCGGTTACTTCCGATGTCACCGGACACAGTATACAGGTACAACCTCGCTCGGTTAAGGTGACTGCCGCCGATATGGTAGACAAGGTGTACGGAGTGGTTGATCCTTCGTGCTGTTTTGAACAGGCTATGAAGGTTGCACACGATTGGCTGTGTATGAGTCCGGTAGCTGATGAGTATGGAGTTTGGTTAGATGCCGCCGACGGTTACTCTGTAGAATACTATGGTATGCGTCCTACAGTGACTGCTATGGCTCATTATGATGCTGAGGGCAATCTGAGCGATTACAGCTATTTTTTCTTTTTCCCATATAACTGCGACTGTCAGGATGCTGACGATGATCAGGTTAATTTCTGCGGCGTACTTCTTCAGGAACTTCATGATATGGGTGCCGACATGGCCCAGACTGTGAATGATGATGCAATGTTTGATGTATGCGGTCGCTATGAAGATAAACTGGTTCAGGTCCGTCTTGTTGACGAGGGTGCTCTTGCCGATAACAATGACAACCGTTATGTAGTCAGTATGATGATTGAGCCAGGAGCTTTCACTCCTGCTGATGATGCTCCTGCTTTAGCTACAGGCGAATCATTTTATGATAATGAGCTTGCTTCACTTGATTGAAAAATAGGATTATAAAGTGTTGGTAATCAGTTGTGAAAAAATTATTTAAAAATAATGCCTCAAAAATTTGGCAGTGAATAAAAAAGTGCGTAACTTTGCAATCGCAAACGGGAAGAGACCCGTAAGCGAATAGACATAAACTCATTTGGTGCGGTAGTTCAGCCTGGTTAGAATACATGCCTGTCACGCATGGGGTCGCGGGTTCAAGTCCCGTCCGCACCGCCGAGGAGAGAGGAAGAGTAGCAGTGTAAACTTCGGTTTCCTGCTACTCTTTTTCGTTATTTTAGATTATCCTTGCGGTTTATTATTTCTCTATATCTTAAGTATAAGTTATCCTTAACAATAAGTATTGAAATAGCTACGGGAGGCCTGACCTATATTGGGTCAGACCTCCCGTAAGTTTTTGATAAGTGACCAGTATTTATGCTGGTGTTTTATTTCATAAACATCTTGACGCGGTTCCAGCGACCATCAAGAGCATCAGGCACACAGTCTTCAGTTTCAGGCTGTTTGAATTCGCTGAACTGTGACTGACTCCATATAAATGGAAGCTGACGTATATGAGCGGTACCGAATTTCATCCAGAACGAAGTCTTTTCACCCTTAATGTCAGGCACCTTAGACAAGTTCTTAAGAGTGTCGAGAATCAGTTCGCGTGAGAAAGCTTTTGCGTCTATCGAACCGTCAGGACGTGTACGTGGCATTTCGGTAGTACCATAGCCAAGGTCCCAACGACCGTAGATTGAAAGCGGTTCGCGGTCTTCAGTATAAGTTTCAAGCTCTTTGGCAGTCTCGATATCCTGTACGGTGTCAATACGGGCCCAAAGCTGATTACGTCTCATAGGACGCAGATTCATGCTCTCCAGTTCATAACCTACCCAGAAGCTTACAGGCTGATTAACGCCGAAGATATGAGTCGGTGAAATCAGATGGTGGTCATAGTCAAGGTGATTGGGTATATAACCTGTAGAATCCTTCATCTTAATTTCTTTACCGTTGCATTTGAACAGTACGAAACGAGCGTAACTCATATCAATCAGACCGATTTCACCGGTGTTGGCATCAACGATCTGATAACCGTTAAGATATGTACCGGTGTTATCAAGTGTACAGTAATCGTAGAACTCATCAATAGAGTGAGCGAATTGCTCTGCAGCGGCCGAACGGTAGGTCATCCACACACCGAGCACCTTAGGTTCATCGTAAAGATCGACATGGGTTGTCTCATTGAATCCGATACCGTTGCCGTTGAAACCGAAGTCGGTGTTAGAACCGAACTGACCGGGACAGTTAGCATTCTGAGTAACGAAATCGTCACCTATGCAATATGTAACTGCACAGGACTGTGCCCAGAAGCAGCACCATGAATTGTGTGCCCAGAAGATATTACCGTCAGGCATCATCTTTGTAAAGGCTGTGCAATGGTCAGGTTTCTCTTCCGGAGAAAGTTTCTTGGCAGTACCGTAGCCCATGACGAGACCTATCTTATCACCTACTGCATCGAAGAGGTCATACTGTGAGTTGATGAATATGACGTCGAGAAATGTCAGAGGTTCTTTGCCATAACGTAGCACAGACTGGTCTGCGGGGAAGGACGAGAGACGCAGATCATCAAGAGAAACTTCTTTACGAGGTTCTGCACCTACGGTACCTTCATAGATACCGAGCTGTCTGAACATCAGACGTATAATTTTCTCTACTTTAGGGTCTCCCTGACGTTGTGCCACCCAGTCACAGAGATAGTTATAATTCTCAATGATAGTCGCACCGCAAGCAGACAGATATTCGGGCTTAACTTCGATTGACAGAGCGTCCTGAGGAGTAGAGCCTATAAGGAAGTTGCTCCAGGAGTTGTTACGGGTAGCGAGGATTGTCTCACCTGTCTGTACTTTACCCTGTACGTAACCGGCGTTATATTCATTTTGGAAAATGCTCACATTGGGGTTCTGCGCATAGATGGCGTAGTTCCAGTTGTTGTCGACACACTGGGCGAAACCGCACGTATATTCGTCAAGGACGAACTGAGTGGCCGGTGTATTCTTAAAATTTGGGGTGTATTTAGCCATGACCGTAATTATTTCATAAACATTTTAACGAGGTTCCAGTTGCCATCTATGGCATCAGGTATACAATCTACTTCTTCGGGCTGTTTGAATTTTGCCCATATTGACTCTGACCAGATGAAAGGTGTACCATCAATATAAGGAGAACCGAATTTCATCCAGAATGAAGTCTTTTTACCGTCTTTATCAGGTATCATAGAGAGAGAGGCAAGCACCTTCTTAATCTCTGATGTCGAGAACACCTTAGCGTCTATAGCTCCGTGTGGCTGATAACGCAGGAACTCCGAGGTACCGTAATTCTTATCCCAACGTCCGGCTATAGATATAGGCTCATAACTGGAATTATAGGTTATCAGGCTCTTGGCACCGTCCATATCGTGAACATTGGCGATATTACGATAAAGCTGATAACGACGTTTGGGCGCTCCGTCGATAGTCTGAAGTTCGCGCCAGATACGCTTGTAAGAAGGGTCATTACAGCCAAGTACGTGCGACTCGCTTACCATGTGGTGATCATAGTCGAGGAAATTGGGCTTATAACCTGTTGAGTCTATGATGGTAAGAGTCTCTCCGTTGCCTTTAAAGAGGGCAAAACGGGCATAACTCATATCAATCATACCGAATTCACCCTTATAGGCATCCACAAGCATGTAAGCATTAAGGTATGTACCGGTGTTGTCGATAGTAACATAATCGTAGAACTCGTCTATAGAACGTGCGAATGCTTCAGCTGCGGCAGCACGCCATGTCATCCAGATACCGAGAGTCTTTGATTCATTGTAGAAATAGGTTTCGGTAGTTTCGTTAAATCCGATACCGTGACCGTTGAATCCGAAGTCGGTGTTTGAGCCGAACTGACCGGGACAGAAGGTATTCTGAGTAAGGAAGTCTGTACCGATAACGTATGTCATGGCACACGACTGAGCCATAAGGCAGCACCATGAGGTATGGGTCCAGAAAATTTCTCCGTCTTCCATTCTCTTAACGAAGCCTGAACAACGACCGGGTTTGAGACGCAGATCGTGACAGCCGTCTTTAAGTGTATGCTCTTCATCGTCTTTTGCTACCTTGTTGAAAGCTACTCCGAGAGGTTTGGCAATAGCGTCCCAAAGGTCCATCTGGGCATTAATGAAGTAGATGTCAATAAATGTCAGAGGTTCGTCGTCAGAGTGCATCACAGAATCCTCAGGACTCATGTTAGCCAGTTTGAGGTCATCAAAAGTTACATTCTTCAGCGGCTCCTTGTCAGCGGCACCATGATAGATACCGAGCATACGGAACATAAGTCTGATAATTGACTGCGTTTTAGCCTCAGTCTGATTTTTTTCTGCCCAATCGGTCAGATAATTGTAGTTTTCGATAAGTGCGTTAGTTGCCATCTCTACGCCGCCGGGAGGAGGTGTGACTGAATCTGCACCCGGACCTTCGTCAAGCACATACCAGCGCCAAGTGTTGTTACGAGTAGCCTTGATGACACGGTTGGTCTGTATCTTACCCTGTACATAACCGGCATTGTACTCGTTCTGATAAATACTTACCCCGGGATTCTGTGCGTAGACAGCATAGTTCCAGTTGTTGTCTACACATTGAGCGAAACCTCTTGTAAACTCGTCGAGAACGAATTCGGTGGGTTCTGTGTTTTTGAAATTTGGTTTATACATTGTAGTGTGTGTTTTAGAGCTTATCCCGGGAAATATCGATTTTTCAGAGACAGAGCTCAATTAATAAAGGTTTTAAATTTTATTTGTCAGTCTGAGCGCCCTTTACAGTAGCGGTGGCAGTAGAAGCTGTGCTCTTTACAGTGGCAACAGCATCTGAAGCTTTTTCGGCAGTGTCGGAAATTTCTTTCTTTCCTTCGTTGTCATCATGGTGATTGCGGATATCAACATAGATTTTGCGGATGATTACAATCGCAGCAGCAACTACACACATCCAGAGACAGATACGGAAAGCTACGATGGGATGTGTCTGTGTAGAGGTATGGAATACCTTGGCGATACCGTCGATGATAAAAGGAGCAACAACGTTACCAATCGAGTCCATAGAAGCAAACCATGCAAGGGTAAGGGTCAAGGCTATACGGCTTGAAGCTACCGAGAGACGGTTATAATAGTAAGGCTGTGCTATACCGTAGAAATATGTTGCGATAAGTATACCGAGACCTACAATAAGTACATTATTCCATAAAGTCATGAGTACAAAGCCGGCAGCTATACAGAGAATAGCTATGATAGCCACTTTATTCTTGAGTATACGCAGACAGAAGTTAAGGGTATAACCTGATGCCATAATACCGAAGAAGAGGACTGAAGTAAGATCACCGGCAGTAGAGGAATTAGTATAACGGAAAGGTATATACAGGCTGATTGCTGCTATTACGAGTGTGATAAAGAAATAATATGCACAATAACGTATGAGCATTCCCATATTAACCTGCTCTGAAAACTTGTAGTGTACCTTGGTAGTCTTCTTCGCGGTAGCGTCAGCGGCCCGAAGCTGGGAAGGTTCTTTGATAAACTTTCCAAATCCTTTTGCAAAGAAAAGCGGCACAAACGGAAGCAGATAAATCAGGAAGGGAAGACGCCAGTTGATTTTAGCAAGATAACCGGTAGCAATAACACAACCCATCAGTACAAGATTAAGAGTAGCTGAGGTGTAACCATATTGTGCGGTACGCTGTTTACCGTTGAAGAGGTCGGCAATAAAGGCCGATGAAAGCGGACTTAGAATACCGGCTGCTATACCGATTAGGAAACTAAGGATTATCAACATTATCATACTGTGGACAAAGAAGAAAGCAACTCCACAAAGTCCGAAGAACAGACATGTCCACGTAGTAAGTTTATTGTTGTTGAACCGTGTGCCTATCCAGCCTCCGAGAAATACGAACGGAATAGCTGCAAAGTTCGGTCCGATGGTTAGAAACTGCGATTCCAGAGCGGAAGTACCGGGGAATATCTTGGTCAGATCACCCATAATAGGGGAAATGGCAAGACCCGGAATCGATGTACAGATAAAAATCACGTAGAGGTTGAACACGGCCCATAGCGGCAGTGTGTTCGTGCCGTAGCCTGACTTTATGCGCAACATAGGGGATAAGATTTAGAGGGTGAAAAATTTGAGTGAACGGGACACAATTCTGAATTAGAATGTGAACGCAAGCTGCGTCTGGATACGGCTGTCATGTGCACCACCTATGTTCCATGTCTGGCGATGACCCCAGAGATATTCGATACCCCACTGAAGCCAGGGTGTAATGTTATAGAAGCAGTTGACGGCTCCGTAGAGAGCGTAGCGATAGTTTTGTGATTCGTTAAGGGCGTTACAGTAATTTCTGACATCCCAGATACGTGATTCTGAGAACATCGCGTTGAACTGTAGTTTGGAAGTAGGATTAAAGCTTACACCGACGTTTGCACCCATCATAGGTGAAGCTGTCATTTTACCGGGTTCAGAATCTTTAGGGATGAATGATAATGGTTTACCTGCTATATCCTGAAGATAATTACCTATACCTTTTCCGTAAGCAAACTGGTAATAGAAAATCCATTTTGGATTAGGAGAAAGGTTGCCTGAAAGCATCAGACCCCAGCCTGTTGTGTGTCGGGTCTTGTCGTTCAGAAGATCACGGTAGGCGAAGTTTCTTAGCATACCTGACAGACGGATACGGTTCCATTGTGAGAAGGAGTATTCTACCCATGCCGGAATATCCGGAACAAGCTGTTCGGCATCACCGTAGTCAGCTACCTGTTTGCCATCAAACTGAGGATAATCCTTGCCGCGATAATAGCCCTTCGAAGAATAGTAAGTTGGCATATCTATACCGACAGCATATCGGAAACCGTTGTAAGAAGGAGATTTATAAGAAATTTCGTAAGCTACAGCCGAAACACATCCTGACGGACCTTCCGGGTCAATAGTAGGAGGTTGACAGGCATAATCATCCTGTAAAAGTGTCAGTTTCATACCGGCTGTGAAATTACGGTAAGAAAGATAGGCACGTTGAAGTACAATATTGTTATTGATGCCGTTAGTACCTATTTTAACATAACCTGTGATTTCATTCGGTGTTCCTGCCAGACCGACTACCTGAAGGTCAACAGCGCCATTAAGTGGATTTATGTAGAAATCTCCTTTTTTGCCTTTTTGAGCCGGTACGGGAATTGCAGCTGTGACGAAGCTTATGCCTGCATCGTCCTGTTTGTAGAGATTATTGCCTATATCGAAACCTAAAATAGGATTGATCATACCACCGATAGTCATAAGAAACTTATTATTGGAAGTCTTTACAACAAATTTCGGCATCGGTATTGATCCTGCTTCTACCGGACGGTTCTTTTTGAGGATAGCGGCTTCTTCCGGTCCGGTCCGTTTAAACTCAAGCTTTGATGTACCGATTGAGTCAGCCGGAAGAATTTCCTGGGCACATAGACTACAGGTAAACAATCCTGATAGCCCTACTGAAAGAATCAAGTAGCGGTTTTTCATGGTATATTGTGTTTTAAAGGGTGAACTTTAAAGATAGGTATTGTTTTCAGAGGAGTGCCATGGAATCTACAAGAACAAGCTTCAGGGGTGTGGAGAATGCTTATAATCGGATTGTGTAATGTTCTCTTCTAATTACAATATTTATAACACTCGCAAAATAAAAAAGTTAACGCTACAGATATAAATATTATAGATTTCCTCTGAAAAAAGAGTAAAAAAGTATAGCTATAATTAAAGATTTGATTAATAATGCTATATTACTCCTTAATAATATAGGAAATAATTAAGACAATTAAAAAAAGAGTAATAAAATAAATAGTAATATATAAGTAATTAATAATTAGAGTAATAAATATAAATTTTAAATTTTGGTGATTTTTTATGGTTTAATATTTTGCAGTATCGGAAAAAGTATGTAACTTTGCACTCGCAAACGGGAAGAGAGCCGTTAAGCATATAAAATAAACTCATTTGGTGCGGTAGTTCAGCCTGGTTAGAATACATGCCTGTCACGCATGGGGTCGCGGGTTCAAGTCCCGTCCGCACCGCCGAGGAGAGAGGAAGAGTAGCAGTGTAAACTTCGGTTTCCTGCTGCTCTTTTTCGTTAGTCAGTATATGTGTAGGTCTTATACAATTTACGATTCCAAATTTTTTTGTTTTTATCTTACTTAAATTAATTAACGCCTGTGATTGTAATTATTAATGGCCCAAACCTTAACCTTTTAGGACAGCGCGAACCGAATGTCTACGGACAGCGTAGTTTCGAGGATTACCTATGTGAATTGCGTCAGCGTGCTGACGGCATAGAAATCATGTATTTTCAAAGTAACCATGAAGGTGAGCTTGTTGATGCTATTCAGAAGTTCGGTTTTGATACATCTGTGACCGGTATAGTATTTAATCCCGGTGCTTATTCTCATTACAGTATAGCTCTGCGGGACGCTGTTGCAGCTATACCTGTACCTGTGGTGGAAGTACATATAAGTAATATAGCTGCCCGTGAGGAATTTCGTCATCATTCCGTTATATCGGCTGTCTGTCGCGGCACTATTGCCGGACTCGGTCTTGATGGCTACCGATTGGCTGTAGCATATTTGCTTGCTCCGGATTTATGAGTGTACAGGATTTGATAACAGCATACGTAGAAGCCAGTACTTCTCCGCAACCTGAACTTCTGGCTGAGCTTGATCGTGCAACGAACACACGTCTTGTCAACGGCCGTATGTGCTCAGGTCATCTGCAGGGTCGTCTGCTGAAGATGCTGGTACAGATGGTGCGTCCTCGCCGTGTGCTCGAACTCGGAACATTTTCGGGTTATTCGGCTCTCTGTATAGCCGAGGGTCTTGAAGAGGGTGCTACACTTGATACTGTGGAAATTGATGACGAACTTGAAGATTTTATACGTTTCTGGCTTGACCGTTCTGAACACGGCCATAAGGTCCGTCTGCATATCGGTGACGCATTGTGTGTGGTAGAAATGTTTGAGAATAATTGGTTTGATATGGCTTTTATAGATGCTGACAAACGTACTTATCCGCAAACTTACGAAGCAGTCTTGCCGAAAATTGTTCCGGGAGGCTACATATTAGCAGACAATACTCTTTGGGACGGTCATGTGGTGGAAACCTCTCCCCATGCTGCACAAACACAAGCTATACTTGATTTTAATGCTCTTGTAGCTGCTGATAAAAGAGTTGAACAGGTGATGATTCCGCTTCGTGACGGTCTGACTATAATCCGTAAGCTTCCGGAGGCTGAACAGTAAGCGGCTCTGACGGGTTATAATGTTGATGGTTGTAGCCAATCGTCATTCAGAAAACAGTAACTATAAAAATTGGAAATATTATTATGGAAGGAAAACGTCAAGCTAAGATAGCGCGTATGCTTCAGAAAGAGCTAAGCGAAATATTCCGTCGTCAGACAGCTGCCATGGGTAATGTTATTGTGTCGGTCAGTGCCGTACGTGTATCACCGGACCTCAGTATCGCCAAGGCTTATCTGAGTATTTTCCCACCTGAGAAGTCACAGCAGATTCTCAACAATATCAAACAGCAGAGTAAGACTGTACGTTATGAGTTGGCTCAGGCTGTACGTCAGACATTACGTAAATGTCCGGAACTGGCTTTTTATCTTGATGACTCGCTTGATTATATAGACAATATTGACCGTCTGTTGGGTACTTCTTCTGTTGCTCCGGCACAGGAAGAATCTCCGGCCGATTAAATGAAATGAATCATTTCTTAGGTGCCCGGATAGCCTGGCGTTATCTAAGGGCTAAGAAATCGCATAGTGCCGTCAGTGCTATTGCTGCGGTTTCGGTGGTGGGCGTGGCTTTTGCCACGGCCGCCATTGTGTGTGTCCTTTCGGTATTTAACGGTTTTCGTAATGTACTGGCTGAAGGTTACAGCAATCTTATGCCTGACATTGTTGTAACTCCGGCACAGGGGAAAGTCATAACCTGTGTTGATTCTCTGCTTGAAGTGTTTTCCCAAGATACCGATATAGTTTTGGCTACTCCTACGCTGACCGATAACGCTCTGGTGATATACGCTAACCGTGAGATGCCGGTAACACTCAAAGGAGTTGTTCCGACTGATTATACACGTCTCACAGCTATTGACAGTATATTGTATCCCGGAGGACGTTTTATAGAATCTTCTGTAATATCCGGTACCGATACTGAGTCATATACAAATAGTAGTGATGACTTTTATGATCCTGATGCATTAGCATCCGATCCTTTGGGGGAAGGTGTAGTGTCAGTAGGCGTAGCTTCACAGATAGCTCTTAGCGGAATAGGAGAGAATCTGTTGCTATTTGCTCCACGACGACATGGACGTGTGAATATGGCTAATCCTGTAGAATCGTTCGTAGCTGATTCTCTCGTTGTTACAGCAGTATTTCAGGCTAACCAGAGTGATTATGACGATAATGTGATTATATGCGACTTGGATGTCGCACGAAATCTGTTTCAGTATGATAACGAAGCTTCTGCTGTAGAAATAAAATTACGGGCCGGGCGTAACCCTGCGGATGTTGCACAACATCTTACGAAACAATTAGGTGCTGATTTCCATGTTACCGACCGTATGAGGCAGCAGGACATAAATTTCCGGATGGTCGCCATAGAAAAATGGGTATCGTTTCTCTTACTGATATTCATATTACTTATAGCATCGTTCAATCTGATAAGTACGATGTCGATGTTAGTACTGGAAAAACAAACAGCTATGCCTGCTATGCGTGCTATGGGTATGTCGCGTCGTATGGTAGGACGTGTGTTTTGGTGGGAAAGTTTGTATGTCACTTTTACAGGTGGAATAACAGGTATTGCAGGTGGTGTGGGATTATGTCTGCTACAACAGCATTTCGGTCTGATACGTCTGGCCGGTGATCCTGATACTTTGATAATTAATGCCTATCCTGTAGCTGTTGAAGCCGGTGATTTACTCGTTGCCTTTGTGCCTTTGTTGCTTATAGGTCTTATGACAGCCTTTATAGCTGCCGCCTTTGCCCGTTCGCGTTGTGATAATGTAAGTTAGAAACTTTGGGTGATTCGTTGTATGTCGGAAAATGCCTTTAATGGCTTTAGAATAAAAAAGTATATACATATTGTCATTTTTTTGCATTGAGATGTTGTGTAATCCAACTATTCACTATAAATTTGCACAACCGTATAAATCTGCAACCTAAAACACAATGGATAGAATTGACAATCTTGACAGGAAGATTCTGAACATCATCATGCGCAATGCACGTATTGCATCTAAGGACGTAGCTATAGAGTGTGGTGTGTCGCGTGCAGCCATACACCAGCGCATTCAGCGTCTTATCGATATGAAGGTGATTACCGGTTCTGGTTACAATGTTAATCCTAAGAGTCTCGGTTATAACACCTGTACATACGTAGGTGTGCGTCTTGAGAAGGGTTCGATGTACCGCGAAGTAGTTGGTGAGCTTGAGAAGATACCCGAAGTGGTGGAATGCCATTTCACTACAGGTCCTTACTCGATGCTTATCAAAGTGTACGCTCAGGATAACCAGCACCTTATGGAGTTGCTCAACGACCGTATACAGCATATACCCGGTGTGACAGAAACCGAAACTCTCATCTCTCTTGAACAGAGCATGAACCGCCAGATATTTGTCAAGCCTAAACCCGGCTCGAAATAATACTTATATCTCATCAGACATGATGCATGATGTACGGCTGGCGGGCACTTCCGTGGCAGTACGTTGTGCATCATGCGTTTAATAACATACTTTATGAAGCGAACCACCATTTATTCCGTACTGGCCGCGCTGCTGCTGGCAGTGTTGGCCATTTTGTTTTTCTTTCCCGATGACATCGAAGGCAACGTACTGCAACAGCATGATATGGTACAGGGTATCGCCAACGGACAGGAGGGAAAAGCCTTCACAGAGACAACCGGCGAAACCACACGCTGGACTAACTCTCTATTCTCGGGAATGCCTAATTTCCAGATAGCTCCTTCGTATGTGGCTGAAGACCTATTGGGTTGGGTGGCCTCGCTTTACCGTCTGTGGCTTCCTTCTCCGGCCAATCTGCTTTTTGCCATGATGCTGGGTTTCTTTATCATGTGTCTGTGTATGGATATGAAGTGGTATACGGTACTATTTGCTTCTGTGGCGTGGGGATTCTCTACTTACTTCATTATCATAATAGGTGCAGGACATATATGGAAGTTTGTCACGCTTTCTTACATACCTCCCACTATAGGCGGTATCGTGCTGTGTTACCGTGGAAAATATCTTGGCGGCACTGCCATTGCAGCTCTTTTCGGAGCCTTACAGCTTATGGGCAATCATCCTCAGATGAGTTATTATTTTCTGTTTGTTATAGTTGCTATGGTATTGGCGTGGCTGTATATCTCTGTGCGTACCGGCCGACTGGCTCAATGGGGTTTGGCCACAGTATGTTGTGCGGTCGCTGCGGTATTAGCCGTTGCTGTTAACGGAGCAAGTCTTTACAATACCTACGAATATGCCAAACAGACAGTGCGCGGACGTGCTACAGAACTTACTGTCGATGCTCCCGGCGGCGATACAGGCGGTATGGACAGAGCTGCGATTACGGCTTGGAGTTATGGCATTGACGAGACTTTTACACTTCTTATTCCGAATGTTAAGGGTGGTGCTACTATAAAACCTGAGGGTGGTAATAACCGGCTGCTGTCACTTGCTGATACTGAAAAAGCTGACGAGCTCAATATCTCTATGCAGGAACGTCAGCTGTTAGGTCAATTGCCACAGTACTTCGGTGATCAGCCTATGACCAACGGTCCTGTATATGTCGGGGCTTTCGTACTGGTATTAGCTGTACTGGCTATGTTTATATGTCACGGTCCGATATTCACACCTATGAAATGGGCTTTATTTGCCGTGAGCATATTGGCTATACTTCTTGCATGGGGACATAATTTCTCTGCATTTACGGACTTCTTTATTGACAGTTTCCCGGGTTATAATCGTTTCCGTGCAGTTGCCAGTATATTGGTGATAGTTGAATTTACACTTCCTCTTCTTGCCGCTATGGCTTTGGCACAGCTTATAAGTGATCCAAAAGGTAGTGTGGGATATGCTACGACTTTTTACGCTACAGCCGGGACTGCGGCAGCCTTGTGTCTGATAGGTTGGCTGGCTCCGGAAATGTTCGGTAATGCTTTCAGTGCTCAGGAGTTAGAACAATTCGGCCAAATGGGTATTTTGTCAGATCCTGCTTATACTAATGTATGGCGTGCTGTTCGCGAAACACGTCTATCTTTGGTAAAAGCCGATGCACTCCGTTCGTTCTTCTTTATACTTATGGGTTCCTTACTGGTAATGCTTTATATAAAAGGAGCCTTACGTAACAAGGCTTTGTTTGTATGTGCTCTAACCGGTGTGGTGCTTGTAGACCTGTTTACAGTCAATAAGCGTTATGTTAATTCTGACAGCTTTATAGAACCTGCTCCGGCTGAGACTGTGATGGCTATGACCGACGCTGACCGAGCTATACTTCAGGATACATCAATGAACTATCGTGTGATGGATATGGGTGGTTTCGGCGATGCCCGCTCGTCTTATTTCCATAAGACTATCGGCGGTTATCATGCTGCAAAACTTACACGCTACAATGACCTTATTAATCATCAGATTATAAAAGGTAATCCGGCGGTACTCAATATGCTTAACGCAAAATATATGATGAGCGGTAACGAGTATCAGATAAATCCTGATGCCTTAGGTAATGCATGGCTGGTAGAACGTATCGGTTATGTGGATACTCCTGATGCCGAGATGGCTGCTCTCGATACTCTTGATACAGCTCACGGTGCAATAGCCGGACGTGAGTGGCAAAGTGTGTTAGGAGAAGCTCATGTTGTACAGCCTGGTGATACTATATACGAAACTACTTATGCTCCTAACCGTCTTACCTACAAAGCACGCACTGCCAACGGTGGACTTGCTGTATTCAGTGAGATATTCTTCCCATGGGGCTGGACTGCCACTATCGATGGTACCGAAGCGGCCATAGGTCGTGTTAACTATGTGTTGCGTGCATTACAGCTGCCTGCAGGTGAGCATACAATTGAGTTCCGTTTTGATCCTCGTAGTCTTAAGGTGGCTAATACTATATCCGGTATAGCTGTGTTTATTATCTACGCTCTCTGTATTCTGGCAATGATTAGTGTCGGAATGTGGTGGCGTGGCCGTCAAGGAAAGGAAGCTTCTAAGTCAGAGGCGACTCTTAAGATCAATAAATATAATAAATGATTTATGAGCAGGTTTATCAAGCAACTTAACCGGTGGCGTCATAGTCGGGGGTTCGGAGTACACTCGCCATACGCTTATCATCTGGTATGCGAGATAGTACGCCCTGACCCTCGATACGGTTACTATGGTTATCGTGATATAGAACGGGCAATTCTGGAAGCTCGTATGAGTTCTTCCGAAGAGTCTCGCTGTATCAGACGGGCTTGTCTGTTGTTGAGATGTGTGGCTAATCTGCACCCGGCTTCTGTATGGTTGCCATCTTCTTCAGCTCCATGTATGAGCGTGGCTGTAGCTAAGGGGGGTAACTGTCAGCTTTCTGTAAAACCCGAAGAGTGTGAACTTATGGTGTTATCTGAACCCGGAGTAGAAGATATAGATTCGATGAAACGTCATATCGTCACTCACGGACATTCGTTGCTTGTGTTTGGTGCCGGAGTCGGACTTGCCACAGAGTTAGGTAAAGTTATGAAAGACGGAGTAATATTTTATGGTCTTTCTACACTTTTGGCTGTGAGTCGTTCGGATATGCCACTTGTGACACACGCTGTTAATTTCTCGTAACTCGTTTTTAATCGAAATAACTATGATAAGAGAGTTACAGCGTAAAGAGCTGCTTTTGCGTGATTTCTGTGCCTATCTGATATTGGAGCGCGGTATGTCGGAAAATACTGTGGCCGGTTATCGTGTTGATGTGAGACATCTTTTTGAATTTATAGAGCAGAAGGGATTAGCCTTAACCGGTGTACGTGAGGAGCATCTTCATGAACTTCTGTGTTCATTGCGTGATATCGGTGTAGGAGCACGTAGCCAGGCACGTCTTATTGCCGGTATGCGTAGTTTTTTCAGATTTCTGCGTATGGAGAATTACATAGAGTCTGACCCGTCGGAACTTATTGAGACACCTCAGATTGACAAACATCTGCCGGAAGTCCTCTCGGTATCCGAAATCGATGCAATGTGCAATGCCTTGCCACGTAATAAGGAAGAGACTCTGCGTAATTTAGCTATGATAGAGACTCTCTACGGCAGTGGCCTGCGTGTATCTGAGCTTGTAGGTCTGCGTATATCACGAATGCGTCTTGATGACGGATATGTCATAGTTGACGGTAAGGGGAGTAAACAACGTCTTGTTCCACTTTCGCCCCGTTCAATAGGACTGATACGTGAGTACATGGGACAGCGGTCATGGCTTGATATCAAACCTGAGGCCAGCGATATTGTATTTCTTAACCGTCGCGGAGCACAGCTGACACGTGTAATGGTATTCTATATAATACGCGATGCCGCGGCTCTGGCAGGAGTGCGTAAGAAGGTATCCCCGCATACGCTTCGTCATTCCTTTGCCACACATCTGCTTGAAGGAGGTGCCAATCTGCGTGCTATACAGGAGCTGCTCGGCCACGAGACCATAGCCACCACCGAAATTTATCTTCACTTAGATACTCGCCGCCTTCGTAGTGAATTGCTTGAACATCATCCCCACTACAGAAATCGCACCGACGCCTCCGATAACTCGGATAACTCCGATAATTCCGATAACTCTGATAATTCTGATAATTCTGATAACTCTGATAAATTCTGATAATTCGGATAACTCCGACAATAAACTCTTTAGAAATGTAAATAATCCACGAATATCTAAAAAAATGCTTAAAAGCGGTCTGATGTATTTGCATCGGACCGCTTTTTTCGCTATATTTGCTTAAAATTTTCAAAGAGGCTTTTATTATCCGGCCTCATTTCATGAAAGTACTCGCCCAAAATATTTAGACCATACTCACTTTTATTTCCCTACATGAAAATATACACAGTAATCGCTTTGGGAGCATTGGCTCTTTCTGCCGCTGCCCAGCGTAATGAGACTACTGTAAAGCAGTGGCAATTCTCACAGGACAGTATTAACTGGAATAATGTCACTATACCCCACGACTGGGCAATATACGGTCCGTTTGACCGTAGTTATGACCTTCAGAAAGTGACTGTCGAACAGAATGGTGAAACTGAAGCCACATGGAAAACCGGACGTACCGGAGGTCTGCCATACGTAGGCAAAGGCTGGTACCGTACTACTATAGATATTCCTGAAACTGAAGGCCGCTCACTGTCGTTGTTATTTGACGGTGCTATGAGCCGTGCACGTGTTAAAGTTAATGGCAAGGAAGTAGCTTTCTGGCCATACGGATACAATTCTTTTGAAGCACCTCTTGACGGAGTAGCTGTTCCGGGTGAAAATATCGTTGAAGTCAGTCTTGAGAATCTACCTGAGTCTTCACGCTGGTATCCCGGTGCAGGTCTTTACCGTAATGTACATCTTATAGACCGTGATGCTGTCCATGTACCTATATGGGGTACCACTCTTACAACTCCATACGTAAGCAAGGAATACGCCACAGTACATCTAAGCACGGAACTTGAAGGTCTTGCTAAAGGAGATGAAGTAACTCTGCGTACTATAATAACTGCTCCGGACGGAAAGGAAATTGCTTCCGACACCCATTCTTGGAAATACTATCCTGGCGTAGCCCATAATCAGAACTTCCGGATAGATCGTCCTGACTTATGGACACCGGAGACTCCGTCATTGTATAATGCCCGTACTGAGGTTATAAGTAACGGTAAAGTAGTTGATACTTATGATACCCGTTTCGGTATCCGTTCGGTAGAGGTACGTGCCGGAGAAGGATTTTTCCTAAATGGTGAAAAACGTAAGTTTAAGGGTGTTTGCAATCATCATGATCTCGGCCCTCTCGGAGCTGCAATCAATACTGCCGCCTTACGCCACCAGCTTGAACTGCTCAAAGACATGGGAGTAGATGCTATACGAACAAGTCATAATATGCCGGCTCCTGAACTTGTGGCTCTTTGTGACGAAATGGGCTTCATGATGATGCTTGAGCCTTTTGATGACTGGGGATTTCGTCCAAAGTGTAAGAACGGCTACGGAACATTATTCGATGAGTGGGCCGAACGGGATGTTACCAACATGATACGCAATTTCCGCAATAATCCTTCAGTTGTAATGTGGTCAACAGGTAATGAAGTGCCCAGTCAGTGGGGACCTGACGGTATCGGTGAGCTTAAAATGCTTCAGGACCTTATGCACCGTCTAGACCCGACGCGTCCGGTGACTTGCGGTATGGACCAGTTTGATGCTGTTATAAATAACGGTTTCGCAGCAGCTCTTGATGTGCCTGGCTTTAATTATAAGGTTAACCGTTATAATGAAGCTATCGGTAAATTGCCCCAGAATATGTTGCTCGGCTCTGAGACTGCTTCTACGGTGTCATCGCGTGGTAAGTACTTCTTCCCTGTTGAGGTAGGTTATAACATTATGCGTGAAGGTAACCAGAGTAATAGTTATGATACAGAGTATTGCTACTGGAGTAACATTCCCGATGATGATTTTGCAGTTGATGATGATTTGGACTGGAACATGGGACAGTTCGTATGGACCGGTTTCGATTATCTCGGAGAACCTACACCTTATGACACTGATGCCTGGCCGTCACATAGTTCATATTTCGGTATAATTGACTTAGCTTCACTGCCTAAAGACCGATATTATCTTTATCGTTCAAAATGGAATACTGATGACCATACTCTTCATATTTTGCCTCACTGGAACTGGGAAGGTCGTGAGGGAGAAGTGACTCCGGTATTCGTTTATACTGATTCGCCGCGTGCCGAACTATTTGTCAACGGTAAGAGCCAGGGTATGCGTGAGAAGAAAACCGGCGGTTCAAATATGGAGCGTTATCGTCTTATGTGGAATGATGTTGTCTATGAACCGGGTGAAGTCAAAGTAGTTGCGTATAATGCTGATGGTTCAGTAGCCGGTGAAAAAACAGTACGTACAGCCGGTAAACCTGATCATCTGGTTCTTACTCCGAACCGTACTTCACTTACGGCTGATGGAGAAGACCTTGTTTATGTTACTGTACAGGTAGCTGATAAAGACGGAAATATCGTTCCTACAGATGAACGCGAAGTATCTTTTTCAGCTAAAGGAGCCGGTAAATTCCGGGCTGCTGCCAACGGTGATCCGACAAGTCTGCGTCTGTTCCATGAGCCTGTTACTGACCTTTTCAGCGGAGCTGCTACAGCTATAGTACAGGCAGGTGACAAACCCGGTACTGTTACTTTCGAGGCAAAAGCCAAAGGAGTTAAGCCCGCACGTCTGACACTCGATGTAAAATAATAACCTAAATATATAACTTAAAACCAACCATGACAACAAAAGACATGAAAGAAAAGATCCAACAGATCTTTAAAGAGAAATTCGGTGAGCCCGGTACACTCTATGCATCGGCAGGCCGTATAAATCTGATCGGTGAACATACTGATTATAATGGCGGTTTCGTGTTCCCTGGCGCTATTGATAAAGTCATGATGGCCGAGATACGTCCTAACGGTCTGGATAAGGTTCGTGCCTATTCAGTCGATCTTGAGGATTATGCTGAATTCGGTCTTAATGAAGAAGATGCTCCCACCCAGTCTTGGGCACGTTATATCTTTGGCGTTTGCCGTGAGATTCTGAAACGCGGCGGTCAGGTAAAGCCTTTTGATACAGTGTTTGCCGGTAATGTACCTCTCGGTGCCGGTCTTAGTAGTTCGGCTGCCTTGGAAAGCTGTTTTGCCTTTGCTTTGAATGACCTCTTTAACGGTAACTCTATTGATAAATTCGAGCTTGCAAAAATTGGTCAGAGCACAGAGCATAATTATTGTGGTGTGAACTGCGGTATTATGGACCAATTCGCTTCTGTTTTCGGTAAAAAAGGCCATCTGATGCGTCTCGACTGCCGTTCGCTTGAACATGAATACTATCCGTTTGACCCGGAAGGTTATAAACTGGTATTAGTTGACAGCCGTGTTAAGCATGAATTGGCTGATTCTCCTTATAACCGTCGTCGTGAAAGTTGTGAGCGTGTAGCTAAGCGCTTAGGTGTCGAGACACTGCGTGATGCCACAATGGAAGCTCTTAACGCTGCTAAGAGTGACATAAGTGCTGAAGATTATTTCCGTGCTAAGTTTGTACTTGAGGAAAAAGACCGTGTATTAGCTGTCTGTGATGCTTTGGTTGCCGGAGATTATGAGACAGTAGGACAGAAGATGTATGAGACCCACCGCGGCCTGTCGAAAGATTATGAAGTAAGCTGCGAAGAACTTGACTTCCTCAATGATGTAGCTAAGGACCTCGGTGTGACGGGTTCACGTATCATGGGTGGCGGTTTCGGCGGCTGTACCATAAACTTAGTGAAAGATGAATTGCACGATAAGTTTGTAGAAGAGGTAAAGGCGCGTTTCAATGAGAAGTACGGTCACGAACCCAATATATACGATGTAGTTATATCTGACGGTGCACGTCGTTATGAGGAGTAAACGTATCTGATTGTTATGAAGGTTACTTCACAGAAATTTGCTTCGCCGCGTGGTGAGATTACTCTTGTCACCATTACTAATGACAATGGTACGTCAGTTACACTGTCTTCTCTTGGTGCCGGTATTATCGAGGTACGTGTTCCGGATAAGGACGGTCATATCGAAAATGTAGCTCTTCGTTATGCTAACCCGGTCGATTACATTGCCGATGGACCTTGTATGGGCAAAGTGCCGGGACGTTATGCTAACCGTATAGCTAAGGGTGAGCTTGTGATTGACGGTGTAAAGCATCAGTTGGCAATTAATAATGGCCCCAATGCTTTACATGGCGGTCCGGAGGGTTTTCAGAATCAGATATGGAAAACAGAGCTTCTTTCTGACGGTGTGCGTTTCACATATCATTCCAAGGATGGCGAGGAGCACTATCCCGGTTCTCTGACGGCTACGGCTACTTATACATGGAGTGATGATAATGTGCTGACTCTCCGTCTTGAGGCTGACACTGATGCACCGACTGTAATCAACCTTACAAATCATACTTATTGGAATCTTGATGGTGCTGATTCCGGCAGTGTGCTTGACCATGAGATGAAGATGCGTACTTCACGCTATCTGCCTACAGATAATACCCTTATTCCTCTCGGAGAGATGGCTTCGGTAAAGGACACTCCGATGGATTTTACTGTTGCCAAAACCTTAGGATGTGACATAAAGACAGCTTTTCCTGCTCTTGATTACGGTAAAGGTTATGATGCCTGCTGGGTAGTAGATGGTTATAATAAAGGCGATATAGCCGAAGATGTTGTTGTGCTTACTGCACCCCGTAGCGGTCGCGTGCTGAAGGTCTCTACCACTCAGCCGGGTGTCCAGATATATACCGGTAACTGGCTGTCCGGTTGTCCGGATAATTGTTCGGGACGTTCTTATGCTGACTATGAGGGTGTAGCTATTGAAGCACAGGGTATGCCTGATGCCCCTCATAATCCGACCTTCCCGAGTCAGGAACTTCGTCCGGGTGAGCACTACGATGAAACCATACGTTTTGCTTTCAGCACACGTTGAAGTTTCAACACATAATAATACGGTTATTCCCCATATCGGGTACTGCTAAGAATAGACAGTTTTGGACAGTTTGCTCAATGTTATTTATATAGCCTAAAGCTTTCACATTTATTTTGTGATGATGGAGTACACTGTAAAGACTATATAAGATAGTATCTATATTTCTTTCACATACAACTGTATTCGCTTCCTCCTGTTCGGCTATTGATGTCGACTGGGAGGAAGTGTCATTTTTAGGTATAAGGTTGTCTTGGTCAAGATATTTCTTAGTAGGATAAAGAATTATTATGATACTGTTATGTAGACTGACAGCCGGATGTGTACTACGTCGTGAAGCCCACCATTGTGCTAAAGCTAAAGTGAGTGTATACGGAATTTGGGCAGTGACTATTACTGTATCTACATCATGCCAGGCCGTTATGAGATTTTGCCAGGCAGCTTCAACTGCTGAGAGTGCTTCAGCTGCAATAGGATAGAAACGTATACTACCGTTTTTGGCCATATTATCGCTCTCTTCCAGGTCTGTATCAAATACTGCTACACGACAACCGGCTCTGACAAATGCTTGCGTTATACTTTTTTCTACACCTGAGCAACCTCCGATAATCAATATACGTCTTGATGTAAAATTAAAATTTAAAATCCTTCTGTTTCCGGTTGCCGCCTGTGAGGAATGCATAGCTCGGGATGTTTTTAATTTACCTGTGTTGGTACCAAGGCGTCCTGAGCGTAGGTCTTCCATTTTTCTTTCCAGATAATTGTCAGCCATAATAGAAATCTTTTTATTTTTAATTTAGAATCCGTTGAAGGTAAATACCTGACGTGGATCAACGGCTGTACCGTAGAAACGTGTTTCAAAATGAAGATGTGGTCCGGTTGAATTACCGGTGTTGCCGCTTAAAGCTATAGCATCTCCTGTATTTACCACATCTCCCGGTTGTACAAGACTTGCCTGCAGATGCGCGTAACGTGTTTCAAGACCGCCGCCATGAAGAACGATAACATAAGTTCCATATCCTCGGCCTGTACCTACATGACTTACTGTACCGCTCAGAGGTACATGAACAGTATCACCTATGGCCATAGCAAAGTCAAGACCTTTGTGCATACGTCCGAAGCGTGGACGAAATCCAAAGCCGGAGGTCAGGCGGCCGAAACGTGGTGCATTACGCAGAAGTCCACCGGTAAATTCAAGCAGTGCCTTAGGGGGAATACCTGTTTGTATTTGATCAAATTGCTGTAAATCCCAAGCTCCGGATTTATAGAAACCGTTGGTAGAATAAACACTACTTATATATCCCAAAGCGTCACCGGTAAGAGTATATGAGGAGTCATTCCATGCTTCCCCGCAGGCGTCAAGAGCACGTGCTATATCCCATGCTTCGATATCGGCATCGCTGTCATCTGTCTCTGCCTCGATTATAAAACTTAATACGCTTCCCGCATTACGTTTCACGACACTGTCGCTCATAGACGTTGTGGTATCACCACGTGCTATGAGCGACAGTATGTCAGTGATGCTCTGTGCCTCTGTAGAGTAGGGGGATACAGTACAAATAAGAGCGAGAAGCGCCGGTATGCTAAGCAGTCGGCGCATTATATTAACCCTCCGTTGTCTTACGTGCCTTATAGGCGTTAAGAGTAGGTTCGAGGAAGAGTATCCAACCTGCGCAAGCTACTACAGCTAAGAATATGAAGCCTGCTAATATAAGCACTTTACGCGGAGCCGAAGGTTTGATAGGTACTGTTGCAGGTGATACTACGGCATATACAGGTGTGGTTTCCTGTACTTTAGCCTGGGCTTTCTGTACCTGTTGGGCTGTCTGGTTATAGAGACTGAAAGCTAATGAAGTCTCATTCTCAAGACGTTCACGTTCTATTTGGCCCGACTTGAAAGCAAGGCCCTGATGACGGTCCAGATAGTTAGCCAGACGCTGCTGGGCCTTATAATAATTAGCCTGTGCTTCTTCGTTTAGAGTCTCAGCATATTTAAGATCCTGACGTGACTTATTGGTACGATAGTCAGTAATGTAATTCTGTAAACGTGCTACTACCGTATCGGCAAGAAGGGCTGACACCACAGGGTCCTGCATCT
>CAMWVA010000018.1 GCA_947177575.1 uncultured Porphyromonadaceae bacterium
CATAATCGCTTTAATATTCTTCTTCGTTGAAGAAGAAGTCGTCTTTGGAGGGGTAATCGGGCCAAAGTTCCTCGATGCTTTCGTAGGTGTCGCCTTCGTCCTCGATTTCTTGGAGGTTTTCGATGACTTCGAGGGGTGCACCGCTGCGCTGTGCGTAGTCGATGAGCTCGTCTTTAGTGGCGGGCCAGGGAGCGTCTTCAAGTTTTGACGCAAGTTCAAGTGTCCAATACATAGGTTATGAGGTTTATAGGTTTATTAATTATTATTTTAGATATTAATTTTATCTATAAGATAGATGAGGTGAGAGGGTTCTAAAGTGGGAGAGGTGGGAGAAATAGACTGCTTAGGGCTACTTATGCCAGGTGATTTCAGGGTGGCTGGCAAGGTGGTTGAAGTAGCGAGCAAGGATGAATAGCCAGTCGCTGAGGCGATTGAAGTAAGTGAGCACTTCGGCATCAACGGGTTCTGCAGAGGCGAGTTCAAGGATGCGGCGCTCGGCACGGCGGCAGACTGCACGGGCTACATGAGTATGTGCGGAAAGCTCGGTGCCACCGGGAAGAACGAAAGCGTTGACTTTAGGAGTTTCAGCATCAAGGCGGTCTATCCAGCTTTCGACACGTTCAATATCCTCCTGATGCAAGCCCCATGAGGCTACCCCTCCTGAACCTTCCGGACGACAGGCAAGATAACCACCGATATTAAACAGCATATTCTGAACTTCGAGCAATTCGGAGCGTTCGCGTTCAGGACAAGCAGGAGCACTAAGCACAACACCTAAGAAGGACGAAAATTCGTCGACGGTACCATAGGCTTCCAAGCGACTACAGAACTTACTGACGCGCTCACCACCAACGAGAGATGTGGTACCTTGATCACCAGTACCTGTGTATAATTTGCTTTTTGACATTTTTACCTTGATATATTTTTCTCTATGAAAGGAACTCTTCAAAGTCCGGATAGACAGTTTTCAAAAATATGATACTTTTACCGGCCAGTAGCCTACAGGACCTAATAGGACATGAGAAGCGTTCCATACACAGCTTTTAACTTCTAACGCCGGCGCGGTAATATTGTTGCAGATTATGCCTTTCAAATATCAACGTTTTTATTTATTTTTGCATTCTGTATCTTTGACAGAGAAAAGCGCTATCTTTAACAAAAAGATTTTCAAAGCATTTTACTCAGACATAATATAATATTTTCTTAAAGAAAAAGCTACAGTCTATAAAGGTAAATTAAGCCTCTGCAAAGATACGGTCCACTCATCACAGGCTCAGAGTTATATACAATCACGGCACAATATGTCAGAAAATACTCCATATATCGTCTCGGCACGCAAGTACAGACCAGCTACCTTCGCTTCAGTAGTAGGTCAGAAAGCTCTTACCACTACTCTTAAAAACGCTATCGACTCACGACGTTTGGCTCAGGCTTACCTTTTCACAGGCCCGCGCGGAGTAGGTAAAACATCGTGTGCACGTATCTTTGCCAAGACTATCAACTGTCTCTCACCTACAGCAGACGGAGAAGCATGCGGTGTCTGTGAAGCCTGTGTGGCTATGGAGCAGGGTAATTCATTTAATATAATTGAGCTCGACGCCGCATCCAACAATTCAGTCGATGATATACGCTCTATTACCGATCAGGTTAATGTACCGCCGCGTTTAGGACACTACCGTGTATTTATTATCGACGAGGTGCACATGCTTTCATCGGCAGCTTTCAACGCCTTTCTCAAAACATTGGAGGAACCTCCTTCATACGTTATCTTCATTCTAGCCACAACAGAAAAGCATAAAGTACTTCCCACTATTCTAAGCCGTTGTCAGATATACGACTTCAAGCGTATTACCATAGACGATATGGCTTCGCATCTTAGCTATGTGGCCTCACAGGAAGGTATCGAAACTACTCCGGATGCTCTAAACGTTATAGCACGCAAGGCGGATGGTGCCATGCGTGATGCACTGTCAATATTTGATCAGGTGGCTGCCTCGACTATGGGTCATATAACTTATGAAGCGACCATAGCAAATCTGAATGTACTTGATTATGAGTATTATTTCAGACTAATAGAGGCTTTTCGTACCGGTGACGTCGCAGGTGCTTTATTGTTGTATAAGGAGATACGTGATAAAGGTTTTGACTCGCTTTTCTTCACTAACGGATTAGCGGCACATGTACGTGATCTTATGGTAGCTGCCGACCGACGAACACTACCTCTGCTCGAAGTAGCTCACGAAGTCGGCGAGCGGTATGCACAGCAGGCGCTCACACTTCCGCTGCAATGGTATTACGCAGCCCTACGTCTGCTTAATGACTGTGACATTAATTACCGCACAGCTTCTGACAAACGCCTCCTTGTAGAACTCACACTCATACGGCTATGTCAATTGCTGACTCCAGCCACTCCCCCCTTTGATGCCATAGACCGTGACATACCTTTACGTGCTATACAGCAGCCACAGGTTCATAATACGCAGAAACCCATATCTCCGTCAGGAGAAACTAAAGCTACTGTAACGAGCCAACAAAATACAGCTGTGGCCTCTCCAAGTGTGTCTCCCGCTCCTCAGCCGGCACCGACACCCGTTCAACCAACTGTTTCACAAACACAGACGGCTCCGCAGATTCATCAGGCACCAGCCAATCGCCAGGCTGCCACGTCGGGCCAATCATCAATATCAGTACCGACTGGTAGTAGTAATCCTGTGCCGCCAGCTATGCAGCCAAGACCGGCAGGTGCACCATCTATGCGGCCTATTTCACCTAAATCTACACGTATAGCACCTAAAGCGCCTCCAAAAACAGTGCGTATCTCCGATACTTCACGTATGGCACCGGTTGCTTCGCTTGAACAGCGCACAGAGACTTTTACACCTGAAGACTTTAATCTCGCATGGCAGCAATTCATTGTTGCTCATCCTACCCTGCACATACTTACTAACGCCATGCGTACCGCCACGCCTCAGCCTATAACAGCAACTAACTGGCGAATTATGGTAAGTCACCCGGCCCAGCAACAGGCTTTCGAATCAGCTATGACAACTCTGATGCCATTCCTTCGTGACCGGCTGCGAAACGACCTCCTCACTCTGACTATCGAAGTAAGTGAAGCACCGGCTGTGGAGCGTCAATTGCCTCCGGGAGAATTTCTGAAGAAAATCGTTAACTCAAACGGAGTTATAGCGCAGTTTCTGACTAATATAGACGCAGAGTTAGCTTAAAACAGAGTGGGAATTTCAGCAGAACTAACTTCGCAAGTTAAAAGAAGTGCTGAAAATAGATGTAGAGGCGAGGGAGTTTAACCAAAATAGAGTTAATTAATGTTTAAATTTTAATTATAATAGTTAAAATAACTTAATAAAGTATCTAATTACTATCTTTGGATAGCTGTAGAATCGGATATAAGCATAATAATTACTATCTTTGCAGTGAAATTCCGGAGGGGACAATATGTCTCCTCCTTTTTATTGGTGTAATATAACCTTTTTATTAGTGTAATATGCTCCTTTTATTGGTGTGATATGATAGACAAGCAAGCCCTGACCCAATTCATAGAAAGCCAGCTCGACGGCACAGACATGTTTCTTGTTGAAGTCGCCATAAGTGCTGACAACGAAATCAAAGTGGAAATAGACTCGATGCAGCCCGTCGATATTGACGCCTGCATAGACCTGACCCGTAAGATAGAGTCAGCCTTTGACCGTGATGTTGAAGACTATGAACTCGAAGTAGGTTCAGCCGGCCTTACCAGTCCTTTCAAGGTAGTACGCCAATATGAGAAAAACATCGGCAATCCGGTAGAAATACTTACCACTGACGGACGCAAACTGAAGGGTACTCTTACTGATGCTGACACAGAAGGCTGTGAAATAGAGATACAGCAGAAGGTCAGAAAAGAAGGTTCGAAGAAACCCGTCCTCGAAACCGTCCACGAGCGTTTGCCATATACAGACATACGTCAGGCACAGTATCATCTCGAATTCTGAGTCACCCTTACCGAGCGTACACAGTCTGACCCGGCAGGTCAGAACGTCTACGCCGTTACACAACCCACCAATCAAACTTCAACCCACTTATAGTCTTATGGCAAAAAAAGCTGAAAGCGTAAATATGGTCGATAGATTCACCGAATTTAAAGACCTCAAGAATATAGACAAGACCACCATGATAAGCGTACTCGAGGAATCGTTCCGTAACGTTCTGGCAAAGATGTTCGGTACGGACGAGAACTTCGACGTTATCATGAATCCTGATAAAGGTGACTGTGAAATATACCAGAACCTCAAAGTCAAACCCGACGGTCAGGTCGATAATCCCAATATGGAAATCGGCCTCTCTGAAGCACGTGAGATAGACCCGGAGTGCGAGATAGGTGAAGACGTAGCCAAAGAAATTATCTTTGCCGATTTCGGACGTCGTGCCATACTTAATCTGCGCCAGACGCTACAGGCCAAGATACTCGAACTTCAGAAAGATGCAATCTTTTCCAAGTTCAAGGAACTTGAAGGTGAAATCATCACCGGAGAAGTACATCAGATATGGAAACGTGAAATGCTTCTTATAGACGAGGACCAGAACGAACTGATGATGCCTAAAGAGGAGCAGATACCCGGTGATTTCTTCCATAAGGGTGACACAGTACGTGCCATAGTTAAACGTGTTGACAACACCAATAATAATCCTAAGGTTATTGTAAGCCGCACCGACGAACGTTTCCTGTGCCGTCTGTTTGAACAGGAAGTACCCGAAATTCATGACGGTCTTATCACTATTAAGGCTGTAGCCCGTATTCCGGGTGAACGTGCCAAGATAGCAGTCGAGAGTTATGATGATCATATTGATCCCGTAGGTGCCTGTGTCGGCATCAAAGGAAGCCGCATACATGGTATAGTACGTGAGCTGCGCAATGAAAACATCGACGTTATCTCATATACGGGTAATCCCCAACTGTTCATACAGCGTGCTCTAAGTCCGGCAAAAATAACCTCGATACGTCTCAATGAAGAGACAAAGAAGGCCGAAGTATTCATGCACCCTGATGAAGTATCACTCGCCATAGGCAAGGGAGGACTTAACATAAAACTGGCCATGATGCTTACGGGTTATAATATAGATGTGTTCCGCGATATAGCAGAGGGCGAGGAAGACATCTACCTTGATGAGTTCCGCGATGAAATCGACGACTGGGTAATCGAAAGTCTCAAAAATCTCGGTCTCGACACAGCCAAGGCCGTACTCAACGCACCTATGGAACTTCTCGACCAAGCCGACCTCGAAGACACAACCCTGCAGCACGTCATGCAGGTACTCCACGCCGAGTTTGACGACTGACGTCCGGACGACCGCTGTAACGACGGCTTTTATACCTCTCTGCTTCACTATCCAGTAAAATCACACAACAGCATATATGCCAAAAATCAATAAAGTAGCAAAAGAACTCAACGTCGGTGTAAAGACCGCCGTCGAATTCCTGGCCAAGCATGGTATTCAGGTCAGCGCCGATCCCAACGCAAGGATCGACGATGCCGCTGTGAACCTGCTCAACAAGGAATTCAGTACCGACCAGCGATTCAAAGCCGAGACCGATAAATACACCAGCACCCGCCGCGATGAGAAAAAAGCGTCCAAAACCGAACGTGTCTCAGAAGCATCTACCGAGGCACCGACACCACGCGGACCGAAAATCCTTGGTAAAATCGACCTTTCAAATCCAGGCCGTCCAATGGTCAAGTCTGCCGGCGATACTGTTGTGAGAAACGAAAAAAGCGGTTCCGACCGTCAAGGTCGCTCCGGCGAGAATTCACGCCGTGACCGTGATCGTGACCGTAACCGTTCAGGACGTCGTGACGATTCACAACGGAGGTCAGAACGCAGCGGTTCACAGCAAGCCCAGCAACAGAAACCTGTACAGCAGACTCCGAAACCTGCACAGCAGGCACCTAAGCCACAACAGCCCAAACCCGTACAGGCTCCCAAACCTGCGCCAGCTCCGGTCAAACCCGAAGTAAAGCCTGAAGTAAAACAGGAAACTCCGGCTTCTGCCCCTGCTCCTGCAACCTCTGAGACACCGGCCAGCTCAAACGTTTTCCGTCTTAATACTCCGGCCGGTCAGCCTGAGTTGCGTGTGGTAGGTAAAATCGACCTTGCAGCGCTCAACCAATCTACACGCCCTAAGAAAAAAAGTAAAGAAGAGCGTCGTCGTGAACGTATCGATAAGAGTCGTGCAGCCGCTGAACAAAGCAACACATCATCGTCATCTTCCACTTCTTCATCCTCAGGCGAAGGCAGCCGTCGCCGTCGCAGCCGCATAGGAAAAGAGAAGGTAGATATTGAAAAAGCAGCAGCTCAGCCCGGATTTGGATCTGACCATCGCAAAGGTAGCGGTTCACAGGGCGGAGGTAGCGGTCACGGACGCGGTTCGGAAGGACGCAGCCGTGGCTCGGAAAGTTCAAAGCGCGGTAAGAAGCGTGAAGCACCACAGCCTAAACCCGAAGTAAGCAGCGAAGACGTACAGAAGCAGGTAAAAGAGACCCTTGCACGTCTCACCAACAAGCAGGTCAAGAAGAGCGTCAAGTGGCGTAAGGAGAAACGCGAGGAGATGCACAACCGCGAGCTTGAGAAAGAACGTCGTGAGGAAGCCGAAAGCAGAATTATCAAGATAACCGAGTTCGTGACAGCTAATGACCTCGCCAATCTCATGGAGATTCCGGTCAACAACGTCATTGCAACCTGTATGAACCTTGGTGTAATGGTATCTATCAACCAGCGTCTTGATGCCGAAACTATAAATATCGTAGCCGAGGAATTCGGATTCACTACCGAATATGTCAGCGCAGATGTGACCGAGGCCATAGCTACCGAAGAAGATGCCGAAGAAGATCTGCAGCCCCGTCCGCCGATTGTAACTGTCATGGGTCACGTAGACCATGGTAAGACATCACTTCTCGACTACATACGCAACTCAAACGTCATAGCAGGCGAAGCAGGCGGTATAACACAGCATATAGGTGCCTACAACGTTAAGCTGCCTGACGGACGCCGAATCACCTTCCTCGACACTCCGGGTCACGAAGCCTTCACTGCCATGCGTGCACGTGGTGCAAAAGTTACTGACCTTGCTATAATCATCGTTGCAGCGGATGACGATGTGATGCCGCAGACTGTTGAAGCAATCAACCATGCCACCGCAGCCGGTGTGCCGATGGTGTTCGCTATAAACAAGATAGATAAGCCTGCCGCCAATCCCGACAAAATCAAGGAGCAGTTAGCTGCTATGAATTATCTTGTCGAAGACTGGGGAGGTAAGTACCAGAGTCAGGATATATCTGCCAAGAAAGGTATAGGAGTTGAAGACCTCATGGAGAAAGTACTGCTTGAGGCAGAAATGCTTGACCTGCGTGCTAATCCTAACCGCCTCGCCATAGGTTCGGTTATAGAATCATCACTTGACAAAGGACGTGGTTATGTAGCTACAGTATTGGTACAGAACGGTACTCTACATGTTGGCGACGTCATACTGGCCGGTACGCATCATGGTAAGATAAAGGCTATGTTCAACGAACGTAACCAGCGTGTTAAGGAAGCCGGACCGTCTACACCTGTACTGATATTAGGTCTTAACGGTGCTCCGACAGCAGGTGATACCTTCAATGTGCTTGAGACTGAACAGGAAGCACGTGAGATAGCCGGTAAGCGTGAACAGTTGCAGCGTGAGCTTGGTCTGCGTACTAAAAAGCGCCCGGGACTCGAAGAACTCGGACGCCGTCGTGCTCTCAACGACTTCCACGAGCTCAACCTCGTTGTTAAGGGCGATGTGGACGGTTCTGTCGAAGCTCTCAGCGACTCACTTATCAAGCTCTCTACCCCGGAGATACAGGTCAATGTGCTGCATAAGGGTGTAGGTGCTATATCAGAAAGCGATGTCACACTGGCTGCTGCCTCAGATGCTATCATCATCGGTTTCCAGGTACGTCCTTCCGGTGCCGCCAAACGCGAAGCTGACAAAGAGGGTGTGGAAATACGCCTCTATTCAGTCATCTATAAGGCCATCGAGGAAGTCAAAGACGCTATGGAAGGTTTGTTAGCTCCGGAAATCAAGGAGGAAATCATCGGTAACGCCGAAGTGCTCCAGACTTATCATATCTCGAAAGTCGGTACTATCGCCGGTGCTATCGTACGTGACGGTAAAATCAAGAGCCGTAGCAAGGTACGTGTCATACGTGACGGTATCGTAGTCTACACCGGTGAGCTCGGCAGTCTGAAACGCTTTAAAGACGATGTCAAGGAGGTTGTATCAGGCTATGACTGCGGTCTGTCGGTACAGGGCTATAACGATATACGCGAAGGAGACCTTATCGAAGCCTTTGAGGAAGTCGAAGTCAAGAAAATTCTCTGATGCATACTGTATTCATTAACATAGGGTCCAATATGGGCCAGCGTCGCCTCGTCCTCAGCCGCGCCATGCGCGCTGTGGGCGAGGCGTTCGGTCCTTATGAGATAAGTCATGTGGTTGAGTCGGAGCCTTGGGGATTCGACTCTGACCGCAAGTTTCTTAATCTCGGAATGATGTTCAATTCGGAACTTGAACCACGACAGATACTTGAACGGCTGCTTGAGATAGAAAAGTCTCTCTCAACTGTACCTCACCGCAATGCAGACGGTTCATATACTGACCGTGAACTTGATATAGACCTTGTAGCCGTTGACGAACTTACAGTTGAAGAACCGGGTCTGATTCTTCCGCACCCACATCTTGCCGAACGTGACTTCTTCCTCGTACCGATGGAAGAGCTCGCCCCTGGCTGGCATCATCCGGCTACAGGCCTTACGCCCACACAGATGCTGTATAATCTTGAAAACAGTAAAATAAAATGACCTGTGCTCTCATATATCGTGGTAACGATATACTACTTTGCCGCGATGAAAATGACAAACTGTCTTTTCCGGTTGTCGATATTAATAATTACGATAATTCGGAAATAATATATTTCGAGACAGATGGCACACAGTACGCCGTGCTTCCCGAAAAAACTGCCGAGACAATAGCCGGAGGTGTCTGGAGAGGATTAAGAGAATCATGGGGAGAACTTGAACCAAAGACGTGGAATATAGCGGCAAAAGGAGCTGAATTAGCTCATTTCATGCAGACTAATCGTTTCTGCGGTACTTGTGGCACAGCCTTAGTCAAAGCATCTGACATCAGCCGTCGCTGTCCTGCCTGCAAACGTGAATTTTTTCCATCGCTGAGTCCGGCCATCATTGTGTTGGTAACACGTGGTGAAGAGGCACTATTAGTACATGCCAAATCGTTCAGACGCCCTTTCTACGCACTTGTAGCAGGATTTGTCGAGACCGGTGAGACTATTGAGGAATGTGTGGCACGCGAAATCTACGAAGAGACATCGTTAAGAGTCACAGATATACGATATTTCGGCAGTCAGTCATGGCCCTTTCCCTCACAACTGATGTTAGGTTTTACGGCCCGTTATGCTTCCGGCAGGCTACGCTGGGCCGATGGAGAACTTTCCGATGGCGGCTTCTTCACCCGTGAATCTCATCCTCTGCTCCCTTCGTTACCGTCAATATCACGTCGGCTTATTGACGCGTGGCTTAACGGTGAAATTGGCGGGAAATAGCACTGTAAATACTGTGAAACCGTCCGAACGTGTACGTAGGGAGAAAGTACAGCTATGACGACGTAATATTTCCGCCACGAGTGTCAGTCCCAGGCCCTGACCTTCAGGTTTGGTTGAGAAAAAAGGTGTGAACAGACGTTGTGTCACTTCCGGCGCGATACCCTGTCCGTTATCAGCGATTTCAAGCCTTCTTTCCTTTCCGCCTATTGTGTGTATTATAATCTTATCACCGGTTTTACTTTGTGTTATAGCCTCACATGCATTTTTGACTACATTGACTATTACCTGTTCAAGCATCACACGGTCAGCCTGAATCATATCGTTACCGCCGTCATGGACCAGTTCAAGGGTTACTGACGGCGGTATCATCGTATCAAGAAACGGCCGCAGACGTTCTATGTCAGTGCTCAGGCTGCATTGTACCAAGTCAGGTTCCGGAAGACGTACCACATCAGCGTATGAACCTATAAATTCAGTCAGACCCATACAACGCTCACGGCAGCTTGTTATAGTTTCCGCTATATCTTTATCGTCAGCATATATCTCTTCCAACAGTTCAAGCACAGACCCTATACCTCCCATAGTATTGTTAACTTCATGAGAAATAAGACGTATTACTTTCTCGTAGGCTCCACGCTCGGCACGTATTATTTCATCGGTAACACTTTCTATCAGTACAAACGGACGTCTGAATCCTGAATCCATAAACCATAGTCTGTATATCCTGTAGACTCTGACATCACCTAAACGTACTGTCGCGCTCTTACCTTCAGGCACAGAGACTATGGCTTGTCCTAATTCATTGTCAAATTCCTGTAAAGTGAGTCCTTTTACCTGTGCATTACGGTCCATACGCATCATCTGTAAGAAGGTCTGGTTTACCATTGTGATATGTCCGTCAAAATCCATCATGGCAATACCCATAGGTGAAGCATCTATAAGTAACGACAGCAGCTTATCCTGTTCGCGCTTACGTATGTGTTCATGGTGGAGCCTATCCATAAGTTTATTGAACAGTTCGGCTATATGGTCGGCGTCAGGCTGTCCTACACGGGCCAGACGATTGTTATACTCCTGAGCTCTAAGCAAATCCATACCGTTACGTACCACACGCGCCGGACGTACCACACTATGCCATAGAGCCCCTATACTCAGTCCGCACATAAAAACAGAAGCCCATATTAACCATACCGGAACTGTCTCAGACCACAGAGCACAATAGCTCAGAAACACTACTGAAATTATAATCAGTACAAAAGCAACGTCACGTGTCATGGTACAATACCGAATTTCTCCATACGCCGGTACAGAGCCTGCCGTGTGATACCTAACACAAGAGCTGCTTTGGAAAGATTGCCTCCGTAACGTGCGAGAGCATCGATTATAGCCTGACGTTCCATATCGGCTAAGGTAGCACCACTGATCGGAGTGTCAGCCCGATCGGCAACTACGGAGAAAGCTGATGCCTCGATACGTTCACTTTCACCCAGTATATACGCACTCTCAACTATATTTCGTAATTCGCGTATATTACCGGGATACGGCAGGCGTTCAAGCAATCTAAGTGCCTCAGCCGATATTTCAGGTACGGGTCGTCCATCTCGCAGGGCAGCTTCACGCAGAAAATGATGAGCCAACGGTGCTATGTCTTCACGGCGTTCACGTAACGGAGGCAAACGCAATGTGACAAGATTGATACGGTAATACAGGTCTTCGCGCCATTTACCGGCAGCTACAAGAGCCGGCAGGTCGGCATTAGTAGCACATATCACACGCAAATCTGCCTTACGTGTCAGATTTTCGCCGAGGCGCTCGAAAGTATGCTGTTGCAACACACGTAGTAATTTCACCTGTGATGGCTGCTCAAGGTCGCCTATCTCATCAAGAAATATAGTGCCTTTATCAGCCTCCTCGAAACGCCCGCGACGATCACTCACAGCACCTGTAAAAGCCCCTTTGGCATAACCGAACATTTCGCTCTCGAACAGTGGCCCCGGCACACCGCCGACATTGACTGTCACTAACGGCCCGGATGCACGTCGGCTATTTCGGTGTATAGCCTGAGCGATAAGTTCTTTTCCTGTACCGTTTTCACCGAGTATCAGTACAGGAGCATCGGTCGGAGCTACGCGCTCAGCCATATCAAGTACAGTGCGCAACGTACCGCTGCTTCCTATTATGCCCTTACGGTCAAATCCGGTATGAGTTTCTTCTGACTCCTTGTTGTTTGTACCC
The DNA here is from genome assembly GCA_947177575.1 of uncultured Porphyromonadaceae bacterium. Classification (GTDB taxonomy): domain Bacteria; phylum Bacteroidota; class Bacteroidia; order Bacteroidales; family Muribaculaceae; genus Lepagella. Next base: position 11,877 of record CAMWVA010000018.1, read on the forward strand.
AGACTCAAAGCTGTGGCAACCTGTTGCAAAAGTACATGATTATTCCATGGCTTAGTCATAAAATCAAATGCTCCGGCTTTCATGCCTTTCACAGCTAACTGTATACTTCCCCAAGCTGTAAGCAGTATTACAGGAACATCGGGTAATAATATCCGTGACTGCCGAAGCAGATGCAGGCCCTCTTCGCCGGTTGTGATACGGCTGAAATTCATATCCATTATGATAAGATGCGGATGTTGTCGCCGCATAACTTCAAGTGCTTCATCAGGCGTAGCAGCGCTTTCCGTATCATATCCAGCACGACGCAGTACAAGTCCTATACTCGAACGTACCGCACGGTCATCATCAACTATTAGAATCATATCACAAATTTAATCTTTTTTACTGATACAACTTACAGATTTATTGTCGTATCAATGTTTCTATATCGGCATCTATATTACATCCACGAGCGAAATCCCACAGGATCAGACTACGCAGCTGATAATGATAAAGCCAATAGAGATACAGTTCATTGACATATTCACGACGTGACTCGTCTTTCTTAACCCGTGAATCATTAAGGTCGAGTGTTGACAGACGCCCTATCAAATAGGTTTCGACATTAGTGGCATAACGTTGGGCTGCTATTGTGTCGGCACGCGCCGAAAGTTCGAGCTGGCGACGCTGATTACCATAACGTTCCACAAGCAGGAACAGCTCCTGACTGAAACGCATTGACTCCTGACGCAGACGGCTGGCGGTAACATTACGGTTACTTTCGGCTACTTTCACACGTCCACGGCGTTTACCCCAATCTATAAGCGGAATATTGATACCGATTTCCAATACCTGATTATCACGCAAGCCACGATAAGCATCGCCGAAATGTGAAGCCATACCTGTAAAACCTATTTGTGCAAACAACTCTATCTGACGCAAATCACCTTTGGCCTTAGCTACGGCATAATCAGCCTCAAGTTGCAGACGCAATTGATTCTTGGCAAATTTATTATTAGCAAGTGCTTTCTCCAATGCTTCTGCAAAACCTATCTCCACTTCAGGAATTCTATCAGGTATCTCAGGCTCAATATCGGTATCACTGTCAATATCAAGAAAAGCACATAATTGAAAAACCGCACTGCGTAGATTACTCTCGCAATCAGTCATCTCCGACTGTGCGTTGAGTACATTAAGTTCCATTTGCAACAAATCATTACGGCTTATCTGGCCCATGTTACGTTTTTCTACAGCCACTTCATATAGTTTCTCTGCATTGACAAGATTCTGACGGGCTATATTCCGGTTTTCGTGCGCCATAAGCAAAGCGAAATAAAGTCCGGTCACCTGTATGGCGACATCTTCGGTAGCACTCAGAAAAGCTGCCTTAGCTTCAGAATAACGTACCGGTTCAATCCGGCGGTCCCATTTTATAGCATTGACACCGAATACAGGCTGCTGAAGCGTGAGTGCCACAGGTATACTCATATATCGGTTATAACTGTCGCCGCTAAGCTGCCGCAGCCAGTCGGCTGATGTATTGACAGACAACGTACCGCCGGTAGGCCAGATACGCTGTGACAATGACAGACCGCCATTGACTTCAAGATAATTATTGGCTACAAAAGAATAACTACCATCTGCATTCATATACGGACTGTATTGCTTATGGTATGAAGGTATCGTACCGGTCAGCGTAAGTTCCGGCAATAGTTCGGCACGATAGGTACGGTACTCCCAATAACTGGTACGCAGCTCATCGAGAGCTACGGCAGCGTCTACACTCCCTGTACGGGCACGTGCTATGGCGTCATCGAGGGTCAGCCGTAGCTGACCCTCTGACTTACCAAAGCCAAACAACAGTATGACTGCCGAGATTTGAAGTATGAGATTGCGTGTTCTCATAGTATTAATATAATTTTGCAGTTGCTCCAACTGTATTATTCTTCCTTAAGTGCTATGGCAGGCTGCACACGCATAGCTCGATAGGCCGGGAACCATACACCAAGCATTACGGCAATACTCATGATTAATAATGTTCCTATTGTTGGTGTAAGTACAGACTGTTTCCAATATCCGTATTCCAGATAGACAGGTATAACTGAACTTTTGACAAGAATTACAGTAATCACAGTTGCTATTATTACAGCTATAGCAAAGAGTACAAAAACTTCACCGATAAGACGTCGTACTATATCATCTGATGTTGCACCGGTAACTTTACGCAAGGCTATCTCACCGGTACGCTGCTGCACACGGAACCAGAACGTACCCAACAATCCGAGAAATATAATAAAAATCATAAAGCATATACCGGATATATACAGACGTAATTCTACTGTAGGGATATATTGGGTCATATAGCGCTGCTGTGCAAGTGTATGCAATTCCGTCAGACGTGCGTTACGTAGCCGACTGAGAGAAATGTCATTACGAAAATCCTCTTCAAGCATACGTCCCATACCCGATTTGACACGTATGGCTACATCCCATGCGCCTTGAAGTGCTTCATCATTATTTTCGTCAAGAGGTAATATTGTAGTACCTACATTCATAGATTCAAACTCGCTACGGGGTATTGCACGTATAAGCGCACCTACACGCGGAGTCAGTTCCGGTTCTTCGTTTTCACGATTATATAAACTCTCCAATTGTTTACCAACCAGCTCAGCCGGGTTACGGCCTGTATATTCATATATAGGATGGTTAGATATTAATACTTCACCTTTTTCCAATATTTCTGTAAGTTGTTCGGTAGATAGTCCTTCAAGACTTTGCAGACCTAATACCTTTACCATACCGGTAGACATAAGACGTTGGTTAGTACTGTAGCCAATGCTATCTTCGCTCCCTGCAGCACGATAGGCAGTATTAAAAGCGGAAAAGAAAAAAGGAAGTCCGTTTTTATGCACTCCGACAGCTTCAACATAAGGTTTACCACGAAACTGACTGAGAATATATCTGAGATCCTGTAGATTATTATGATTGTCATCTTCACCGAAATCAGTAAACTCCGGACTTTCTTCGGGTATCCAGTTTATTGAAGCAATATAAACATTTTCATAATCGTTTGCTATACCCATAGGTTGAAATAAGGCATGTAACTTTGGTGATATAGTCCCTATAAGAAACCAGATTACTATGGTTACTATAGTCAATTCGATAATAAGCCATATATTATCACGCCATTCATTGCCTATCTGTTTCAATAATGCTCTTTTCATTGTCTTTACTTTTTCAGATTACTTTTTTCCGGTATCATTTACCACGGCTGTTTAGAGCACGGGCTGGATTTATTCTCGCTGCTTTCCATGCCGGTATGCCGGCACTTAGCAGATTCAGTATGAAACAAAGTAGCAATGCAAATCCAAAAGAATCCCAATTAAACAGCATCTCAAAAGTAGGAGTAGTAACAGTCTGGTCAAAATTATCTATAAAAAAATCACCAGTATAATTGACAAAATAATTACTTATAAATAATATAAATATCATACTAAGCCCCAAACCTACTATTCCACCTGCTAAAGTGATAAAGAAATTCTCACATAGCAATTGCCATACTATCCGACTTCGACGGCAGCCGAAAGCGCGTCTTACTCCTATCTCAGCCACACGATGCCGCATACGGCTACGGGTCATACTGCTGAGGTTTATAGCCGGTAAGAGCAGGAGCAAAATATAAGTTATTAGACGCTGCCGACGTGGAGTTTGTATATCGGGAGTTGTATTACTACCAAAAGCAAGAGACTTTGTTTCTGTATCAAAAGGAGTACCATGATACATTGCTTGCATACCCTCCTTCTGGAGACGGTTATTAAATGCAGCATAACGTGCCTGTACTTCTTTGGCTATATCATCACGTGTAACATTATCGTGCCTTAGCATTACAGTTCCGAGTTCACCTAAATAAGCTATCCAGCCGGGATCTGAATCCTTAAGCTTCACAGGTCTGTAGACCCGGGCATAACTATTGGGCATCAGAGGGTTAGCATTATTTACAACACCCGTTATTATATAGGGTACCATATCTATCTGTATTTCACGGCCCACGACATTCTCACCTTTACCGAAAAGTCTGACTGCCGTATCTTCGGTAATCACTGCATAATGAGCTCCTGCATCAACTGCTATACTGTCAAACGGAACTCCTTGTGAGAAATGGAAGTCATATATTTTCCAAAAATTAGCATCAACACCCTTTACTTCAATATCTATGGATTGTTGTCCGGGTACGTTGATTTCGGCTGTTGTATTCCAAGTCTCTATGAAACTTAAAATTTCTATACCCTTGAGATTACTGTAAATTTCATGTGCACTTTCGTATGTAAGGCCGCCTGAGCCACTACTACCGTTATCAAAATATATGTCCATATATGAGCCATAGAGAATACGAGACCGGTTACTTTCAGGCGAAACTTCAACCACATTGACACGGTTGACCATAAACACTGCCATAATCAGAAAGATTGCCAGTGCTGTACCGATAAGACTTATCCATGTTACCAAGGGTTGTTGCTTCAGGTCATATAGTATCTGTCGTATATAGTTCATTGTGTTTGGTATTTGTATAATTGCTATGTAGATTAAAAGGGACACTATGGTTATTCTACCTGGCGGCCATCGAAGAAGCGTATTATGCGGTCGGTCTGGCGTGCCTGCTCTTCGTTATGTGTTACCATAACGATAGTACGGCCATCTTCGCGGTTAAGCTGATGCAGTAGGTCCATGACTTCTCCTCCCATGTGTGAATCAAGATTTCCGGTGGGTTCATCGGCAAGTATTAAAGCGGGGTCACCTACTATTGCACGGGCTATTGCCACACGCTGGCACTGACCGCCTGACAGTTGCGAAGGCAGATGACGCATACGGTGTCCTAATCCGAGACGTTCGAGCACTTCGGTGACACGTTTACGGCGCTCGCCTGACGTCTCACCTTTACGGTATCCTAAAGGAAGCGCCACGTTATCAATGACGTTAAGCGACGGTATAAGATGAAAACTCTGAAATACAAAGCCGATATTGGTATTACGGAAAGCTGACAGAGCTTTATCACTTAATCCGTTCATACTACGTCCGGTAAGCTCTACTATACCCCGTGTGGGAGTATCGAGAAGACCGATTATATTAAGCAGTGTGGATTTACCGCAACCCGAAGGTCCCATTATACTCACAAATTCTCCTTTATCAATACTGAGGTTAACGTTTTCGAGAGCTGTGGTTTCTATGTCGGCGGTGCGGTACACTTTATCCACACCTTCAAGTCTGATGATTGGCATATAGGTGGTTATTTGTTGTTAGTTACTTTATTTCAGAATTACTGATTACCACATACGGGCAGATGTATTTTTATTTATCGGTGAGACGCAAACTCTGTTTCATTTCATAATCATTAAGATTACTTATCAGCACTTCCTCTCCCGGAGCTATACCTGATTTGACCTCCACCCAATCAGGATTGCTATCACCCAACAGTACACGCCGCCGTTCAAGACGGTCAGGTTTTGTGACCACAAACAGTTCATAGCTGCCCGGACCTTTATAATAGCTGCCGTTAGCTATACGTATCACGTCTTCGTGTATATCATAGAGCACAGCTGCCTGAGCATTCAGGCCGGCCCGCAGACCGGGTGCGTTATCTTTGTCAAGAGTCACGATAAAACTTATCATACCGCTTTTCGAGCGTGCATTCATCGAACTTAAACGTCCGGAGAGATTATGACGTCCGACACGAACTATCACCGGAGCACCTACATGCAGTTTATCACCATGCCCCTCGGCGATTTCCGCCTCTACTTTGAGATGCGTAAGATCAGAGAGCACTGCTACTTTCTCACCAGCACCTATACTGGCACCTATAGAGTTATTAAGATAGGTAACAGTACCATTCATCGGCGCACGTACTTTGGCATCATCAAGCATTCTTGCCGCTTCACTAAGGTTACGAGCTGATATGTCCCCTTCGAGTTGTTTACTACGGGCTGTATTCTCCTGTATACGACGTTCGTTGGCGAGCTGCTTGCGCAACTGCTCGAGTTCGAGTAAACCTGTCCGGTAAGCTAAAACAGCCTGACGTACCCGTTCACCTGTGCCACTGCCTATACTGTCGAGACGGCGTTCATTCTCTGCTTCAGCTTTAAGCTGATCTACAGCCATTCCTTTAGCTTCAATCTGCATCTCAAGACTGGTAAGCCGCGTATGCCCTTCTAAAGCCGACTGTTCTATCTCATATCGCTTCATAGCTAACTCGTCATTAAGACGCTGGTATTGGATCTCAGTGCTTTGAAGGTCAAGACGCAGCAACGGTGTACCGGCTGTAACGCTGTCACCTTCACGGCAGTAAAGCTCTACTATACGTGTAGCTACCGGTGACACAAGTATCTGTTCGAAAGCGGGCACTACATGGCCTGTAGCTGTCACTGTACTTTCAACTGTACCCTTCTCAGCCCGCGACAACATTACCTCGCTACGTTTCACCGAAGGTGCAAGCAGCCACACAGCCAGCCACAGGACTACTCCAACCGTTATTACTGCGCCAAGCCATATACATATATACTTCATGCGCCGACGGCGTTGTTCTGATTTAGGTATTTCTTTATCCATGATGTCTGATTCCCATGATGTCTGATTTGCCCTGAGCTACAACATCTCCTATGCCAAAATAATAAAACACTACACTTCAACCTCTTACACTTTTAAACCTCTGTCCGTTTTCGGACATTCTGTCCGCTTTTGCGTATCACCGAGCAGCTTAGCAAGATATAAATCTTATAAATCTTATAAAAATTTATAAGGTTAGCTTAAACGCCTCCTAGTTCTGTGTGCGAGCTTTAGCTCGCCTGTCCTATCCTCTCTCGCCTGTCCTATCCCCCGCTCGCCTATCTCAGCTCCGCTTGCCTACCTCCACAATACCAACTAAAAAGAAAGCCGGTGTCTCTGATAGAGACACCGGCTTTCGGCATGATTGCGATTGTCGGGGTGAGGCGACTCGAACGCCCGACCTCTACGTCCCGAACGTAGCGCGCTAACCAACTGTGCTACACCCCGCTCGCTTTTGCGACTGCAAAGTTACACATTATTTTTGGATTACACACTATTTCGGTAGCTTTATTTTCAAACTTTTTTCTTTCCTTAATAGCTGTAATTCCTTTCGATTTTCTTAGAACTATACTACTTCACGACACGTTTAATATTTAAGTAGCTGATAGAAAATTTCTACCGGCGCTTTAACAGCTACTTTAACCATTTTATCCCTAATGCTATGAAATATGTAGACAACGGAAAAGGCAATGAGAAAATACCTCTCATGTCGCTTATAGCGATTCTTTCTATATCGCTGACTGTAAACCTCCCGGGCCTTGCCATAACCCCTGTTATGGGCAAAATCAAAGAGGTGTTTTATCCTGTATCGGAACTTGAAGTAGAGTTGCTCAGTTCGCTGCCCAATTTAGTAATTATCCCTATAATACTATGGACAGGCCGACTGTCACTACATTATCGTAAGGTGGCTATTCTGGCTACAGGTCTGTTGATTTTCCTTGCGGGTGCCGTTGCCTACCTTTTTGCTGACTCGCTCTTACTGCTTATTCTGTTAGGCTGTCTCGTAGGCATAGGCTGCGGTTTCGTAATACCTTTGGCTGCCGGTATGATTTCGGACAATTTCCATGGCTCTCGTAATGCTGCCGTGTTAGGTATGAAATCCGGAACATCAAACGGTGCTGTTATCATTGCCACAATATTCGTAGGCTGGGTGGCCGCACACAACTGGCACCTTGCTTTCCTTGTCTACCTGATTCCGATAGTTCCTCTTGTACTATTGCCTTTCATGAGTAAAGAGTATATAGATAAGAATACTATTGATACTCTTCCGGATTCGGCAAATACTACTTCAGCCTCCAAATCTGCGGCTCATACAGCAGAGGAAGAACTGCCGCAGATGTCAAACCGGGAACGTGTGCTGAGACTTTTCGCTATTATGGGTGTCTACATTACCATAACCTATTCCACAACTTCACTGTTCTATTGCCTTCCCTTCACAATGGCACACTACAAACTTAGTACAAGTGCTGTAGGTATTGCCACGGCAATGTTCTATGCTGCTGCAATGATATTCGGATTTGCACTGCCGGGATTTAAGCGTATTTTCCGCGATCTGACAATGCCGGTTTCAATATTCATCACGTTAGGAGGTATGGTACTTATGATGTTTGTCCATACGTTACCTGCATACGTGATAGGCGTCTTTATGACCGGTGTCGGTTATGGTATCGTACAGCCTATGATTTACAATAAGACCACTGCTCTTGCTCCCAATCCGAGTAAAAACACACAATATTTCGCCTACGTGCTGACCGGTAACTACATCGCCATAGCAGCTGCTCCTTTCTTCGTCAAGTTAGTAGCGACTATATGCCACACAACTACCGAAGCCAGCCCTGACTTCGCTATAAACCTCGCAGCCGTAGTGACCGCACTCCTTTTGGGCATCTCGCTTCTCTTCATCAAAGACTACGCCTTCAAGACCGAGAGGTAAAAGCTAAGCCGAGACAGGCTGACCAGACCGCGATAAAAGCTAACAAAAGCCGAGACAAAAGGCTGACGCCGAGAGGCTCTTAACTCTGAGCTCTTTCCGGCGTCAGCCTTTTGTCTCGGCTTTTGGCAGCGCTGTCAGCGCTTGGTAGCGGCTTAGCCTCTTATGTAGTGAGGCATATCGGGGGGAAGCACCATCGAGAGCTCTACGAGCCCGGCCACTTTGCCATCCCGGCGCCAAGGCGTCTGATAGATAAGCTTTTTCTGGCCGTTCTTTTCAATAGTGTAGGCATTGCTTGTGCCTTCGGCCATAAGGCGCTTTATAGTTTCGACAGCGTGAGGCGGATGATAGCCTAAAAGATCATGACCTATGATGTCACCGTGGCGTGCGAAGGTAGCACGCGAGCGATCATTCATGTAAATAATCTTATAATCGGCGTCGCATATTGTCACGGCGCAGTCTATACCGTCGGCCCAATGCAGCAATTCGGCCGGAACTTCATAGTCTGACATATCAATTCTATAGATTTGTAGCTATATATTTCTTTTCTGTATGATTATCACTTCTTCATAGTGAAGTGACGTGATGCAAGACGGTAGCCGTCACAGATTACATCAACTGTATAATCACCGGGAGTAAGAGTAGTGTTAACATCCCAGTAAACAGTGACATGCAGCTCCTCGTTAGCATATTCCACCTGACGTTTGGCAGTAATAGGCACCGAAGCACCATCAACCGTACAACTGCCGCCGTTACCGAGAAGTGTGCCTTCCGGTGAGAGGATACGTATACAGAAGTCTTTCATACCGGGAGCAGCAGTATTATTAGGACTGACAGTAAAGCTAACTCCTAAAGTACGTGCTTTGGTTATATTCTTTTCAGGTTTACTCTTCTTGTTATAAGCGCTCAGACTTACGCCGGTTATATTGAGTTTTTTAGCAAGCTTGACGGTCTGTTCAAGCTGTTTATTCTCACTGGCAGTGTGGGTCACCTGTGTAGCAAGCTGCTGGTTGCGCTGATTTACCTGCTTTATTTCCTGACGGAGACCTTCGTTTTCCTCGCCAAGACGCTTTATCTCTTCAAGATAATGGCGTACAATACCTTTAAGAGTGGTAATTTCACCTTCAAGCTGTTTGATACGCGCACGGTTGGCAGCATTAGAGCGCTTTTCGGCAGTAAGCTCCTGTAAGAGACCTTCCACCTTCAGGCGTGCCTCATTATACTTTTGTACCAAAGAGTCATTCTTCAGATATATCTGCTGGTCTTCATACTGTGAAAAGTCAGCATTAAGTTTGTCAAACTCGTTGGTGAGCAACAGCCGGTCGTTAGCCAATGATAAGGAGTCTATACGTGCCTGGGCATCGTTGACCGCTGCCGTCTGATTTGAATTATTAATGATGAGCACTATAATCAGGGCCACCATGCAAAGCACCACGGCGCCTGCGGCACCGAACAATATCTTCTTTTTCTTTTCCATAGGTCTTTGATTGTCTGTTGTCGGGAGGCTCCGGCGCCTGATATGACAGCCGGTACACGCTTCAAGGCGCAAAATTAACCACTCTAACCCATATCTCAAAGAGTGAATGATAAAAAAGCACTGTTCCGGCAGCCGGAACAGTGCTTTTTTATCATTTCATCATATATCAGCGTACCATAGTTCTGACAGTACGTCCACGACCGGTCACTATATAAAGTCCCTGCGGTAATGCAACGTTACCGCTGCTGTCAGCTGTGCGGTAAAGCACACGGCCGTCAATGCTAACTACACTGAAACCACCGTCCATACCCGCTACTTCAAGCACTCCGTTACACGAATTTACACGCACATTGTCATCACCTATAGTCTTGACAGCCGAAAGGCTCTTACTACCTATCACAACATAGCAATTACCTTCAACACTCACGGTACCAGTAGTAGCATTGAATGTCGGCTCACTACCATAACTCTTCGAGAGAATCTGATAGTCGGCGTTGTCCTTACTCAGGAAATCGAAAGTCAGCGTCAGGACCCCCGTAGTATTAGGATTAACTACTGTCAGAAGTTCCTTACCATCGGCACGCGACTGAAGCCAGCGACCGTTATTCCAATCGGAAGCACGACAGGCACTTGCAAACGAAGCACTTTCGACGAACATCTCCGGATTACCTAAACGCACGGCTATAAGTTCGGAATAATTCTGTACCAGACCGGCATTATACTCATTGTCAAGCAGAGCCCAGTCCACTATCTTGGGGTTAGTATTATTACCATTGCTATCATCCTTGGTACTCTGCGCATTACCCATCTCTGAGAACTGCCATATCATGTGTGCACCGGGAGCCATAAGCATCTGTGCGGCAGCTGAACCGAGACGCTGCATCGATGTTTTACGATCGCCCTTAACACCGGCCACACCCCATTGGTCCTGCTTATAAGCAAGGCGCTGCTCATCGTGGCTTTCAAGATAGCTGACTGTCGAACCCCAGAGACGGTTGTCATCCATAGGAGCGTAGAAACGGCTCATGTCAGAGTCGCTGCTATAGCCCATAGCAAACTGACAACCGGCATTGTTGATATTTGCCCAGTTCAGTTCACCGTCAGCTGCCATATCGTTCTCTTCTTTTGCACCGGCAAGGTTCTCATTGATGAAGTAGGCTGTAGGGTCTACTTCACGCATAGCATCGTGAAGTTCCTTCATACGAGCCACACGACTGGCGTTATAAGCATTGGTGGCTGCATCACTGTTATTAGCGTATGAGTCGTTATCACCAAGACCTTTTACGAGGTCAAAACGGAAACCGTCAACATGATATTCCTCCAGCCAGTAACGCAATACGTCCTTGAACTGCTGCTGTACCAAGGGATAACCCTGATTCCAGTCATTAAGCACACTGTAGGCATGAGGTGCGGTAGCATTATAGAACGGATTCTGACCAACGGGATAAAGCAGATACCAAGGATGCTGCCAGTCAGTCTGGTTAAACACCATATCAAGTATGACAGCCATACCGTTGGCATGACAAAGGTCAATGAGACGCTTATAGTCGTCGGGAGTACCGTAGGCTTTATCAGGAGCAAAGTAGAAGTTAGGGTTGTAACCCCATGATATATTACCGTTGAACTCGTTGATAGGAAGCAGCTCAATAGCATTCACACCAAGACTCTTCAGATAAGGAAGTTTCTCGATAGCGCCTTTAACAGTACCGTTGCCGTATGCCTCACCTTCAGTACCTGTGAAGTCACGCAGCAGAAGTTCATATATCACAAGGTCACTGTCAACCGGACGCTTGAAATCATCGTGCCGCCATGTATAGTCATTAATGTTCTCCTGATATACAGCTAACGATACATTGTCGCCTACTTTATCAGCCGGATATTGAGGGAGGTCTGGATATACCGATTCGGGTATATATTTGTCATTCCAGGGGTCAAGTATCAGTTTTGCATACGGGTCTCCAACCTTATAAGTAGCATCAACCATATAATAGTACATATACATACGGTCGGCAGCTAATCCGTCAACCGTAGTCCAGAAATAACGTGCTCCGTTATAATCCTGATAATACATGGTCTGCGAATCTGTTACCTTATAGTCATTCCAACTGCCTACGATAAGAGCACTTTCCTTATTCGGAGCCGCAAGACAGAAATTGACACTACCATCGGTATTGCGCACAGCACCCATACGGGGCACTCCGCCGGGATAATCTTTGGCAGTTGAAGCGCCTACGTATGCATAATCAAGTGTACTGCTGACAGTCTCACCGCCGGATACAGCTGTAGCTGTGACAGTATAATCACCTACACCGGCAAAGGTATGAGTAGCTTCAAGGCTCATTACGCCGTCAGCACTGCCGATAGGAGTACCGTTGACTGTGATTGTAATGTCGGCATTACGTGTGGTAGCAGCTTTGAATACCACATTGGAAGCATTATCCGGAGTCAGAACACTACCGCTGACACTCGACTGAAAGGCTATCTGCAAACCGGTGGCATATACATCAACGAAAATATCGCCACCTCCATCTGCCTTGCCTTCTTTGTTACAGGCAGCGTTACGGAATACAAAAGCAAGTTTCTCAATAGTCTCCGAAGGGTCAGTCAAACCATAATAAGCCCGAATATCACCCATTTCGAGTTTCCAAAGATTTTCGCTGACGTATTGCAGCTGATACTTGGCGCTGTTATCACCCCATGTAGGAGCATACTTCCAGTCACCGCTTCCCGTCGAAGAGCTTGTGAGTACACCTGTATGGGCATAAATAGGGTCGGAAGCCGGCTGGCCCATAAGGCCTTTTGTGCCCTCGTCGGCATGATAATAGATCACTACGTTCTGTGAGTCCTCCTGTAACGGTGAAGGTGTAGTAGTCACCTGTGCGGAAAGACTGAACACAGCCCATGAGGCCAGAAGGCCGGTTAGTAGTCTGTGAGTCATGTAAGTATTTGATTTATTTAGTTAAGTGGTCTTATGGGAACAGAGAGTCTCCTATCGAGGTTTACTCTTCGTCAGGTACGTATGTGGCTTCACGCATGTCACGGTATTCTTCCCATGCAGCATCCTCGCTGGCTTCGATAAGCAGAGGCAATTGAGGCAGTGATTCCAGAGCACGGTTGAACAAAGCCGAGAATATTCGCAGATTCTTGGTGTAGAATACCCAGTCACGCCGTCCGTCGCCGGTATATATACCGGTCATGACAACCGCCTTATCACGTTTCAGCTCCTCAGTCAGTGAGTCTGTCACTTTCTCCATCATTTCAGCATCCTCGTCTGTCGGCATACCATCGGACAAAGCATCATACTGCCAGCTGACATCAAGACGATAGATATACTTTCCACTTTCTATCACACTGTCAAGTCCGTCATGGCCTGTGACAATGATTGTTCTGCCACTTTCGCTCTCGGCAGGATAGCTCCACCATTTGTCAGGTACTTTCATAGGGTGAGATATTTTCAGTGTATTGTCACTTGTGTGGCACCGAAACCGTACTCCTGAAACGAAGCATCCTGAAGTTCAGCTTTGGGATATTCCTTTTTAAGCAGAGCAAGCACAGCCTTACGCAGTACACCCTCACCTTTACCGTGTATAAACACAATTTTTTGCCCTATACGCTGTCGATTGGCAGTCATGACACGACGCACTTCGTCAAGCTGTATCTGAAGCATAGCAGCGTTATCAAGTCCGGCCATAGTGTCGGTAAGTTCACCGATATGGAGGTCTACTTCAATAAGCGGAAGCACTTTATGCGGGTTAAGAGCATCATGAGATGAGGCGCTGTTCTTACGTTGTGACGAGACGTTAAAACGTTTCGACAGCTTATCGGTTATATTCTTCTCTTCCCGCCTGTCATTCTTACGCGGTGTGGTTATAGTCTCTTCTATTTCCGACACATTGACTTCAAGTGCACGGCTGACTATATCATTGCTCACAAGAGGTATTTCAAGTACCGGAGTTTCAAAATATGTACCGGGACGGAAACAATGCAGTTTATGAAATTTAGTCAGGTCCAGACGCCGAGACAGACTTACCGGCGGTTTAAGCTCAAACGGTTTATCCTTTTTATAGGCGACACATTGGAAATTGACACGTTCAATCTCCGACAGATTGGCGTGTGTGTAGGTGGCGAGGTCTATAAGTTCGTTAGGAGCCACTTCTCCCTGCCATACAAGACTCCAGCCGCGTTCGCCGTCGGCGCGCCGTGTCAGTGTGAATGTCAACCAGTAATTGGAATCGTTCACAAGGACAGCATTAAAAGTAGTTGTTGAAAGTTTTTTAACATCAGACGGTTCAAAAGCTAACACAAGGTTAAGCTTGTCGCCATGTGCAGTCTCGGGTACCGGGGGGAGTGGGGCCTGTACCACTGGCGCCGGTTCTGGTACAGCCGTTGCTGCGGCAGCAAGAGTATCAGCTATGGCACTGCGCGCCTGTTCCTTCTTGCGTCCGGCATCGTATGCCTTTTGGTCAAACATCTTTTTAGCCCCTTTCGGACCGTCAGGCACATGGCCGGCCGGCATCACCACCACTACCTCTTTGAGAAGCACAGGAGTTTCAAAACCGTTCTCCTCGACATAGGCCATATTGCCTTCGATGCGTGTTATCACTCCGCCTCCTACCGAATTAAGGAAGCGTACTGTATCGCCTGTCTTTGCCATTTTTCAGCTTATGGTTTATTTCAGTCTTTAGGGTCATTTTTTATCTTATCCGCAAGCTCGGCCTCGAATTCGAGCACCGATGCCTTCTCACGCTCTTCGTAAGCATCGACTATACGCTGCACCAGCGGATGGCGTACTATATCTTTCTTGCCATACTCTATAATACCGATACCCTTTACACCGCGTAGTATCCTGAGCGATTGCAACAGTCCACTCTGTACGGTACGCGGCAGGTCAATCTGAGTGGCGTCACCGGTTACTATCATCTTGGAGTTGACGCCCAATCGCGTCAGGAACATCTTCATCTGATGACGTGTAGTGTTCTGAGCCTCGTCAAGTATGATGATTGCGTCATTCAGTGTGCGGCCTCGCATGAAAGCAAGAGGAGCTATTTGGATAGTATCGCTATCCATGTACTCCTTAAGTTTGACAGCAGGCAACATATCCTCAAGAGCATCATAGAGGGGACGCAGATATGGGTCAATCTTATCCTTCATATCACCGGGCAGAAAACCGAGTTTCTCACCGGCTTCCACAGCAGGTCGCGACAGTATGATACGCTTGCAGGCGCGGTTTTTCAGAGCTGCCACAGCAAGCGCTATGGCTATATAGGTTTTACCTGTACCGGCAGGACCGAGAGCGAAAGTAAGATCATTTTCAGCAAACGATTTCACCATCTTGGCCTGATTAGCATTACGCGGGGCTATCGGACGTCCGGTCTGTCCGAAGATTATGACACCCTGTGTGTCCACCGCCTTCGGGGGTTCACCCTTGATGATATCGATTATGACATCTTCATCAAGTTTGTTGTACTTTATGGCGTAAGCCTCGATTTCTTTTATTTTACGCTCAAAAACAGCGGTTTCGCTCTCTTCACCTATTACCTTGATGACATTGCCTCGGGCAGCCATACGAAGTTTCGGGAAGAGGTTGCGTATAAGATTTATATTATTGTTATTGACGCCGTAGAAAGTCTGCGGGTCTACTTGATCTATTATAACTATACGTTCGTTCATTTCAGAATTTCAAAGTGTGTCTTTCGTCAGAGTCGTATCAACCTATCGACCCTTCAAGAGTTATCTGTAGCAATTTCTGTGCCTCAACTGCAAATTCCATAGGAAGTTTATTCATTACCTCCTTAGCATAACCGTTTACTATAAGTGCCACAGCCTCCTCAGCGGGTATACCGCGCTGGCGGCAATAGAAAAGCTGCATTTCGTTGATTTTCGATGTAGTAGCTTCATGCTCCACAGTCGATGTAGAGTTACGTACATCTATATAGGGGAATGTGTGGGCACCGCAACGATCACCCATAAGCAGTGAGTCACACTGAGTGTAGTTACGACAGTTGGCAGCGTCACGTGCCACTGTCACCTGACCTCGGTAAGAATTCTGTGACTGTCCGGCCGAAATACCTTTGCTCACAATTGTACTACGTGAACGCGAACCGACATGTATCATCTTTGTGCCCGTATCGGCTTGCTGCCAGTTATTGGTAACAGCTACACTGTAAAACTCGCCTATGGATTCATCACCTTTCAGTATACATGACGGATACTTCCATGTTATAGCCGAGCCTGTCTCTACCTGTGTCCATGATATTTTGGAACGGAATCCCCGGCACAGACCGCGTTTTGTCACGAAATTATAAATACCGCCGTTACCGTCCTTATCTCCGGCATACCAGTTCTGGACAGTACTGTATTTCACTTCAGCACGTTCTTCACATATTATCTCAACTATGGCAGCGTGAAGCTGATTCTCATCGCGCATAGGAGCTGTGCAACCTTCAAGATAGCTGACGTAGGCATCATCGTCGGCCACAATAAGAGTACGCTCGAACTGACCTGTGCCGGAAGCATTTATACGGAAATAAGTGCTCAGTTCCATCGGACAACGCACGCCTTTAGGTATATATACAAACGAACCGTCCGAAAATACGGCTGAATTAAGGGCAGCAAAGTAGTTGTCACGATAGCTTACTACCGAACCTAAATAACGGCGTACAAGGTCAGGATAATCCTTCACTGCTTCGCTGAACGAACAGAAGATAACACCTAATTCAGCTAATTTCTCACGGTGAGTGGTCTTGACGCTTACTGAGTCCATGACGGCGTCTACAGCTACTCCGGCTAACTGCTTCTGTTCCTCCAGCGAGATACCAAGTTTGTTAAAAGTAGCCACAAGTTCGGGGTCTACTTCATCCATGCTCTTCTTCAGCTCTTTTTTCTTAGGAGCTGCATAATAGCTTATAGCCTGAAAGTCAATGGGCGGAATATGCAGGTGAGCCCACGACGGCGGTGTCAGAGTCAGCCAATAGCGGAAAGCCCGCAGACGAAATTCGAGCAACCATTCAGGTTCGCCCTTGACATGCGAAATGAAACGTATCGTGTCCTCGGTAAGTCCCGGAGGGGCAATCTCGGTATCAATATCGCTTGTGAATCCATACTTGTATTCGCTGCTTGTTGCATTACGCAGCACATCGTCTGAGGCTGCGGCTGCAGCCTGACGGTTATTCTCGTATCCTTTTATTTCTTCGTTGCTCTGCATAGTCTGCTTTCTGTCTGTTTGAAGCCTGTCGGTGGGTTTATACCTGTCGGTGGATTTATATCTGCTTCCTGTCCGGAAGCCGGAAACATTTGCAGGACCTTAAGCCCTACAAGGTTTTAACAATCGCCCGGCGCTTCATGTTGCAAAATTAGTCACAAACTTGCAATCTCTCCATATTTCGGAGTTTTTATTCTCCCCATTCTGTATCAAATCTGTCGAGCTTACGCAGGTAGTAATCCCGTACAGCACTCCAAGGATAATATGGAGCCTTCTCCGAAGCAACGGGCAGAATTACCTCACGTTCATTGAGAAGTGCCTTGACCAACACATCGTCAGGGTTAGTGCTTCCCTTAGGACGGTAAAATACAAGCTGTAGATTTCCGGCCTTCGGTATCAGGTCATAATCATGCCAGCCTATATGTTCGAGTTGTTCAAGGTCGTCTATACGGTCACCGTAATGATCCAGTTCCATAAGGGTAACGGCATTAACAAGTATGCCGTCATGTCCGTAGCGTAAATTAGCACTCGGTACAGTAGAAAGCATAGCCGTATCAGCACTTTCGATGAAATTACGTAATAACATACGCTGAGTATAAGGCATTCGGCCATCAGTCAGAGCCGAGTTGCCGCTATGCAGAAACCATCCGGCATTACCCTGTCGCCACAGTTCGCGTATTTCATCGGGTGTAAATACTTTGTCAAGAAGCCATGGCTGTCCGGTGTGGCTTTGCGTATTGGCAAGTATCCAGTAAAGATAGGGTAACATACCGGGAGCAACGCTGTCGCGGGCAAATCCGCTGTCCGTAACCAGCCTGTCAAGATAAGCAGTACCTATATCATGGCGGGCTTTGTAGGCTGCAAGAACCGTAGTATTGGCCCTGTCCTTATGTGGCCAGGCCGTGCGGTCATCAAAATTCATGAAATACATATCGGCGTAACTGGCATCACTGTGTATATTGACCTCAGGAGCTACCTCACGTATACCTTCAAGTCCGTTGAGCATTGAAAGTATACAACGTATCACTACTGTCGATTTGGCATCTACATTGGCTCCGGGGGCGAAAATCTGCGGATATGTGGCAGCCATGCGCCGTCCTATAGCCTGATGTTGTATAGCACCTTTATCACTGAGTTCTCCCTCACGTTTCACCGAGGCTTTCTGGATATTACGCAAAGCCTCTAACACCTCCGTTCCGAGCGGAGTCAACAATCCGTGACGTTCGGCACGCTCCAAACGTTCTATCGGTGCTGTATAATCCGATGCTCCTATCAGCCAACGGCTTCCATGACGTCCGTAATGTTCAAGATGAAACGGCTCATAACCTGCCGGTACCTCTGTCTGGGCTGGCGGGTCGGTCTCTACGTACGGATATGCCATCAGATTACCGCTCATACGATGATAAAAGCTATCCAGTTCCGGACCCTTTTTCAGCATAGGTAATTTCACAACCTCCTCCGGCTGCCCTATCACATAACTTATACTGGAAGTTTCTGATTTATTTCTTTTATTAGCCTTATAATTTCTTGCAGCAGCCGACGTAGCTACTAAGGCTACTGCTA